>DATACV010000194.1:0-12319 GCA_036258875.1 Rubrobacteraceae bacterium | reverse complement strand
CACGCCTCGCGCCACGAGGAGGCCGCCGTCGCCATGGCAGACGGGTACGCCCGCGTCAGCGGCAAGCTGGGCGTCTGCACGGTCCACCAGGGACCTGGGGTCACGAACACGCCCACCGCCCTGACGGAGGCCGTGAAGAACAGAACCCCCGTGCTCCTGCTCGCCGGCGACACGGCGACCACTGCCCTCCACCAGAACCTGGACGTCGACCAGGACGCTGTCGTCCGCTCGGTCGGGGCAGGCGTCGCGCGGATACGCGCCGCGACCACCGTTGTCGAAGACGTCTCCCGGGCGGTCCGGCGGGCCACCTTCGAGCGGCGCCCGATCTCCCTCTCCCTCCCCATCGACCTGCAGGAGCAAACCTGCGAGGCGGAATGGTGGCCGGCTTTCGCCGAAGAGCTCATCCCGGCCACGCGCCCGTCCGCCGAGGCCGTCGCGCGGGTGGTCGAGCTGGTGGAGAACTCGAGCAGACCGGCGATCATCGCCGGCAGGGGAGCCGTGCTGGCGGAGGCGCGCCTGCAACTGGAGGCGCTCGGAGAGCGTATCGGGGCGCTCTTCGCCACCTCGATGATGGCCAGGGGGTTCTTCTCCGGCAGCCCCTTCGACCTCGGCGCCTCCGGGGGCTTCGCCTCCCCGCTGGCGGCGCGGCTCCTCGGCGAGGCCGACGTCGTGCTCTCGTTCGGTGCCAGCCTCAACGCGTGGACGACGAAGCACGGGAGCCTCTTCTCCCCTTCGGCCAGGATCGTCCACTGCGACCTCGAAGAGGGAGCGATAGGACGCATTCAGCCCGTGACGCTCGGCGTCATCGGCGACGCCGCCGAGACGGCCGGGGCGCTCGTGGAGGACCTCGACCTCAGGGGCGTGAGGCTCGAGGGCTTCAGGACTGAGGCCGTCTTGCGGGAGATCGAGGGCTTCCGCTGGGAGGAGGAGTTCGAGGACAGGAGCGTGGACGGCACCGTAGACCCACGCTCCGTCCTCATGGCCCTCGACGAGCTTCTACCCGAGCAGCGCACCGTGGCCGTGGACTGCGGCCACTTCGCCGGGTTCCCCGCCAGGCACCTCTCGGTCCCCGACGCGGCCGGCTTCGTCTTCGCCGAGGCGTTCCAGGCCGTCGGGCTCGGCCTGGGGGCCGGGATGGGCGCGGCGGTCGCGAGGCCGAACCGCCTGGCCGTCATCGTGGTCGGGGACGGCGGGCTGCTGATGAGCCTCGGCGAGCTCGACGCAGCCGTCCACCTCGGCCTACCCCTGCTCATAGTGGTCATGAACGACGCGGGCTACGGCGCCGAGGTACACCACTTCCGCTCCCTCGGCCTGCCGACCGACCTCGCCCGCTTCCGGGAGACGGACTTCGCCGCGGTCGCGAGGGCCATCGGCGCGGAGGGCGTCGAGGTGCGGAGCATCGGCGACCTTGACCGGATAAAGGGCTGGGTCGGGGCGCCCGAAGGGGTCATGGTCCTCGACTGCAAGGTCAACCCCGACGTGGAAGGTGAGTACCTGAGGGAGGCCTTCGTCACCGAAGCGTAACGGATCCAGGTCAGCAGAGGAGGACGGGATGCAAGCGGGCGAAGAGGTAAAGACGGCGCCTTATCCAGGGTACCGGACGTTGTGGGTCTGGCTCGCGCTGGGCTGGGTGGCGAGCGGGGTGGACCGTACGATCACGGGTCCCGTGATGACCTACATGATCGACAACAAGGTCCCCCTCCTGCAGGGCGTGGAGAACCCGTTCGCCGTGGGCGGGCTGGTCGGCAGCCTCCTCTTCGCCGGCTACATGCTCATGCAGTTCCCCGGCGGGTACGTGGGCGACAGGCTCGGGCACCGGACCGTGATCGTTATCAGCATAGTGTGGGCCGGCGTGGCGACCATCCTGAGCGGGCTAATGACCGCCCTGATCGGGCTGGTCGCCATGCGTGTGATCACCGGCCTCGGGGCGGGCCTCTTCTACTCGAACGACCGGAGCGTCATAACCCGGCAGACGCCCTTTGAAAAGCGCAGCCTCGGCATGGGGTTCGTCATAACCGGGCTCGCGATCGGGATCACGCTGGCGTTCCTGCTGGCCCCGCCGCTGATCGGCCTGGGGGCGTCGACCTTCGGCGCCGAAGGCGCGTGGAGGATGCCGTTCATCGTGCTTGGCGCCGCCGCGGTCGTCGTCGGGGTCGGGATGGCGGTGTTCTTCAGGGGGCAGGGAGGGGAGCACGAGTTCAGGCCGGCCTACGCGCCGGCGCTGGCGAGGCTTGGCGCGTACGCTGCCGTCTTCCTGGTAGCCGTGGTGGGCATCTACTTCGCCGCCACGCGGGCGGGGCTGCCGGAGTGGGCCGTGGCGTTGCTCGAGCTCGCCGTCGCGCTCCTGCTCGTTGGCTTCATCTTCGTCAGGTTGAGCGGAGAGGTATCCCCGGTGCTCTACAACAGGGACCTACTGCTGATCTACATCGCCGCCATCGCGATCCTCTGGAACCTCTGGTTCTTCGGCTTCTGGTCGGTCTCCATCATCGCCGACGCCGCGCAGTCCTCCTTCCTGCAGGCCGCGCTGACCGCCGCGTTCAACGCGGGCGCGGGCATCCTGGGTTTCCCCGCGGGCGGCTACCTCGCCGACTACGCCAAGCGGAAGGGCTGGGGCCGCAAGACGATGCTCGTCTCGTTCACCCTGATCCAGGGCCTCCTGACGCTCGCCTTCGGCTTCTACATCATGCAGGGGGGCCAGTCCGTGCTCGTGCTCGGCGCCCTGCTGTTCACCGCTAGCCTCTTCTTCAACGCCCTGCAGCCGATGTCCCACGCCCTCACCGCGGACCTGGTGCCGAGCGCCGCGTACCTCGGGGCGGCGTTCGGCTTGTGGAACCTGATCGGGGAGATGGGGGCCGTCCTCTCCCCAGCCATCAGCGGCACGCTGCGCGACGCGACGGGGAACTGGACCGCCGCGGTGATGCTGGACGCGGGCATCATCCTGGCGAGCTTCGTGCTGCTCCTGTTCGTCAGGGAACCGAGGGAAGAGGTGGAGGCGACCGCCCCTACCGGGGCACGCCCGGAGCCCGGCTAGGCGAGTGAGGAAGGAGTGATGCGCACACAGGTGGGGGTCGTCGGTGGCGGGCCGGCGGGGTCGTTGCTCTCGCACCTCCTGCACCTGCGGGGCATAGAGTCGGTGGTGCTCGAGCTCCGCAGCCGCGAGGAGGTGGAGACGGCCGTCAGGGCCGGGGTGCTAGAGGACGGGACGGCGGAGCTGCTCAGAGAGACCGGCGTCGGCGAGAGGATGGACCGCGAAGGGGCGGTCCACCACGGCATAAACGTGCAGTTCGCGGGCCGCAGGCACCGCATCGACTTCGCCGAGCTCACCGGCGGGCGCAAGATCATGGTCTACGGCCAGCAGGAGGTAGTGAAGGACCTCTACGCGGCCCGGCTTCAGGCCGGCGGGAAGATCATCTTCGAGGCCGCTGCCACGGGTCTGCGCGACGTCGACACCGGGATGCCCAAGATACGTTTTCGCCGGGGCGCGAGGCTCGACCCCGAGGCCGGGGAGGTCCGCTTCGACGAGGGTATGGAGGAAGAGGAGCTGGTTTGCGACTTCGTGGTGGGGGCCGACGGCTTCTTCGGGCCTTGCCGGTCGCACATCCCGGAGCGCGTCCGCAAGGAGCACGCGCGAACCTACCCGTTCGGATGGTTCGGGATCCTGGTCGATGGGCCGCCCTCCACCGAAGAGTTGATCTACTGCCTCCACGAGCGCGGCTTCGCCCTGGTGAGCACGCGCTCACCCCAGATACAGCGGCTCTACTTCCAGTGCGACCCCGAGGACAGCGTGGACAACTGGCCCGACGATCGCATCTGGGAGGAGATGCACACGCGCCTCCAGACCCAGGACGACTGGACGCTCGAAGAAGGGAAGGTCCTCCAGAAGAACATAGTGCAGATGCGCTCTTTTATCTGCGAGCCGATGCAGCACGGCAGGCTCTTCCTCGCCGGGGACGCAGCCCACATCGTCACCCCGACCGGTGCAAAGGGGATGAACCTGGCAGTCGCCGACGTGCGCGTCCTCGCTCGCGGGCTCACCGAGTTCTATGGCTCGGGTCGGACCGACCTGCTCGACTCGTACTCGGAGACCTGTCTGCGGCGGGTGTGGAAGGCGAGCCGCTTCTCGTGGTGGATGACCTCGATGCTCCACCGCTTCCACGAAGAAGACGAGTTCCGCTACCGCCTGCAGCTCGCCGAGCTCGACTACGTGACCTCATCGCGGGCGGCCTCGACCTCGCTGGCGGAGAACTACGTCGGCCTGCCCATGGAGGCGGCCACAGACGCAGCCGAGAAGCAGCAAACAACGCATCGCACTTAGGTTTCAGGCTTCAGGTGATTGCCGCGGGAGGTTCGTTCGCCTGCCCGGGGTTCACCTGGCACGTGGATCGACCAAACCACCGGTTCAGGTGGTGCGACAAACCCCATGTCGCGGTCGCGAACCGCCCCTACGACGTTTCCGGGTCGAGGAGGACGTGAGACCGGGAGAACACCCGCACGCCCGGCCCCTCCTCGTAGCCCGACGCCGCGTAGAACGTCGCCGCCTCTTCGTCCTCTACCTGCGCCTCGACGTAGGAGACGCCGCGCGCCGCGCATCGCTCTCCTATGGCCTCCAGCAGCGCCCGGCCCACGCCCCGGCGCCTCGTGCTCGGCTCGACGTAGAGGTCTTCGATGCTGACGAACAGTCCGGCGGCGGAGACGCTGAGGCGGTAGGCGAGCACCGCGACGCCGACGACGCGCCCCTCCGAGCTGGCCGCAAGCACCTCGATCTCGCCCCTCTCCAAGGCCTCCCGGAGCCGGCGGGCGAAGTCCTCGGGTACGGGCTCCCCCTCCCTAAGGGAACCTTCGAGGAGCTTCAGTGGTTCGCCGAGGTCGGTCCCCCGAACGGCTGTGACCTCGACTACCCCCACCGCTCGAGAGCATCGGCGGTGATCCTGGAGGCTGCCTCTATGGCGGCCTCCACCTCCTCGTTCCCCACGTCGAGGTGGGTGCAGAAGCGCACGCTGGTCGCGCTCATCGGCGTGGCCAGCACGCCCTCGCGGGCGAGCGCCCCGAGGAAGCGCTCCGCCTCCCCGACCTCGACGAGCACGATGTTGGTCTCGGGTGGCTCGACGCTGTAACCGGCGTCGCGCAGCCCGTCGGCCAGCCTCTGCGCGCGCTCGTGGTCCTCGGCGAGCCTCTCTACGTGGTGCTCGAAGGCGTAGAGTGAGCCGGCGGCGATCACGCCCGCCTGCCGCATGCCACCGCCGAAGGCCTTGCGCGCCCGCCTCGCCTCCCCGATGGTCTCCTCGTCCCCGGCGAGCAGCGACCCCACCGGCGCCCCGAGGCCTTTCGAGGAGCAGACCGAGACCGTGTCGGCGTGCTCGCACCACTCGCGAGCCGGGATGCCGGTAGCGGCCTGGGCATTGAAGAGCCTGGCCCCGTCCAGGTGGACGTTGATCCCCAGCTCTCTCGCCTCGGCGGCGACCGCCGCGAAGTCCTCCAGCGGGTAGACCCTGCCCCCGGCGGTGTTGTGGGTGTTCTCGAGGCACAGGAGCCTGGATCTCGGGAAGTGGACGTTCTCGGGGCGCAGGGCGCCCCGCAGGGTCCCGGGTGAGATCCTACCCCCCTCGCCCGGCAACGTCCTCACCTGCACGCCGGAGAGGAGGGCCGGGGCCCCAGCCTCGTAGACGAAGACGTGGGCGCCCTCGTGCAGGAGTATCTCGTCGCCGCGGCCGGTGTTGACGAAAAGGCCGATCTGGTTGGTCATCGTCCCCGAGGGCGCGTAGATGGCGGCCTCCTTGCCGAGCAGCTCTGCCACGTACTCCTCGAGCCGATTTACCGTCGGGTCCTCCCCGAAGACGTCGTCGCCCAGAGCCGCCTCGGCCATCGCCCGCCGCATCCCCTCCGTGGGCCTGGTTACCGTGTCGCTGCGAAGGTCTATCACTAAGCTCACCTTCCTAGAATCCGTGACGTTAGCCCGAAGCTCGTCTTGGCGACGTCCTTGAGCCCTTCCTCCCCGGCCTCCCTCGCAACCCGCCGGCCGGCTTCGATCACTTCGGACGAGCCTCGCGGCAGAGCGAATCCAAGCCGCTCCGAGAGCCTGTCCAGCTCTTCGAGCTGCCGTGCCCGCGCCAGGACTGAGGCCGCCGCCACCGCCGCGTCGTCCTCTGCCCTTTGCCGCACCTCCAGGCGCACCCCTTCCGGGACGAACGGCTCCAGATGCTCCCGGGCGGAGGTAGCGTACTGGTCTACGACGATGAGTTCCACCCCATCCCCGAGCTCGCCCATGATCTCGGCGTCGACCTCGTCGAGGAGCCTGTTGACGTTGCCTGCCGCGCTTCTTCGCTCCTCGTATTCCCGGGGCGAGAGGGCTACCACGCGGACGTTCTGCGCTCCCACGGCTGCCAGGATGCGATCCGCCATGAGCCGGGCCGCGCCGACGCCGAGCGTCTTGGAGTCCCGTACGCCCAGGTTCTGCAACTCCGCCGCCACTTCCTTGCCCGCTATCCTGACGCCCGCCACCACCAGCGGCCCGAAGTAATCGCCCTTGCCGGCTTCGTCGATCCCGACCCTCGGCGTGCCGTCGAGAGCCGGCCTCGAACCGGGGCGAGCTCCCCCGGCACCCGCTGCGTCCTTCCGCGCCGCGAGCCTACCGTCCAGAAGGTCCTTGAGCCCGGAGCTCGGACCCTGGGCTACGACCTTGCCCGTCGTATACACGTTCAGGCGCACCGATTCCGCGCCGTGCTCCAGGCGGTACTGGGTGGCGTAGTCTATCTCGCGGTGGTCGGCTACCCTGACACCCCACTCGTCGAGCACGAGCCCCAGATCTCGCGGGATGCTGTTCTTGGGGGCAGGGCTCACCGCACCTCGAAGCCGGTGAGGTCCCCGCCCGGGGCCTCGAAGTCGGCGTCAACGTCCTCGACCGAGGCGTGGAGCGGCCCTTCCTCGCACCACCGGACCATCTCGCGCACCTTCTCCCGCGGTCCCTCGAAGACCGCTTCGACCCTGCCGTCCGGCAGGTTCCTGACCCACCCGGCGAGGCCGAGCTGGCCGGCTCTCTGTCTGGCGGAGTCCCGGAAAAAGACCCCCTGCACGTCCCCGGAGACGTAGACGTGGGCCCTCTCCCGGTCGCCGCTCTCCATCAGAACCTCCCGCCTGGTGCGTGGTGCATCCCCTCAGTTTAACGCCCTTTTGGGCGCTTTCGTCCGATATGCTAGCCTAGAGCGGTCATGGAAGCGGGAGAGAGAGCGGCGGTCGGCGGGCGCGAGGCATCGGGCGGCGCCGGGGGGCCGTCCAGGTCGCAGCTGACGGTGGTCGTCCCCACCCGCAACGAGGCCGACAACGTCCCCGTGCTGCTGCGCGAGCTGCGCGAGAGCCTCGACGGCATCGCCTACCGGGTGGTCTTCGTTGACGACTCCACCGACGAGACGCCCCAGGTGATAAGGGAGCTCGAGGACGGGAGCGTCACCCTCATCCACCGCAAGGGCGCCGAAAGGGACGGCGGCCTCTCCACGGCGGTCACCACCGGCATAGAGGCGTTCGCCGGGATGAGCGAGTACACCTGCGTGATGGACGCCGACCTCCAGCATCCCCCCGAGAAGGTGCGCGAGATGCTGCGGCTCGCGAGGGAGGCGGACGCCGACGTCGTGGTGGCGAGCCGCTACACGCGCGGCGGCAGCTACACCGGGCTGCCCACGCCGCTGCGGCGCGGGGTCTCGGTGGGGAGCAAGTACCTTGCGCAGGTCGTCTTCAAGGAGGCGCGCAAGACCAGCGACCCGATGGCCGGCTTCTTCCTGGTGCGCAACGACGCCATCTCCGGCATCCAGTTCAGGCCCACGGGGTTCAAGATCCTGCTCGAGATCCTGGTGTGCGCCCCTGAGCTCAAGGTGGTCGAGACGCCGCTGGACTTCCGCGCGCGCCACGCCGGGGTCTCGAAGGCCACCTTCAGGCAGGGGCTGGAATACCTGGCGCATATAGGCAGCCTGTTCTGGTACGTCCCTTCTGCGGGGCGGTTCTGGAAGTTCGCCCTGGTCGGGGCGTCGGGGGTCCTGGTAAACAACATCACCCTCATAACCCTGGCCGAGTACTTCGACGCGAACAAGGTCATAGCCTGGATGTTCGCCGTGGGCCTGAGCATCCTGAGCAACTTCCTGCTCAACAACGCCTTCACCTGGCGCGACGTGAGGCACTCGAGCAGGATCCACTTCCTCCTTCGCGGCGCCCTGGCCTACCCGGTGGCCATCATCGGCATAGGCGCGAACTTCGCCGTCTACTACCCGCTCCTGAAGTACGTGAGCGAGGCCTTCCCCTACTACGTCCTCTTCAACCTGCTCGGGATAGCGGCGGGCACGAGCGTCAACTTCATCCTGAGCTCGCGCCTGGTCTTCCGGCCCTCCGTGCCCGAGAACCTCGACCCGGACGCCCCCCCGAAGCGCATCGCCGAAGAGGTGCGCCGCGAGCTCAGGGCCGACTGGGTCGGTCTCATCTCCGCCCCCGACCTCGCCCCTTTGGGCGAGAACGCCCCCCACCGGCTCTCCGAGACCGACCGGGGCGTCATAGAACTCGTCCTCAAGACCGCCCAACCGACCCTGACCGTCACGGGCCCGCGCCGTCTCCCCCAGGCCCGAACCAACGCCCGGTTCACGAACTCGCTCGCCGTCCCGATCACCCACGATGCTTACCCCGTCGGCGTCGTCTACGCGACCCGCAACTCCACCGAACCCTTCAACGACGAAGACCTGCACTGGCTGACCGCCTACGCCAGCACAGCAGCACCCCTCTTCGCCCGCAACCCAACTACGTGAGGCGGCCGAAGCCAGACCGCGAATATTCGAGGTCTTGAGGTGATGGGTCCCACCCCTAGAATCCTAGAACCTAAAAACCTGATGACCTGAGAACCCGGGTAACAGAACGGGGCGGGCCGGCTACCACCGACACCCGCCCCGACCAGCCCCTCCCCGCAAGGGGCCGACGTCGGACCTCACCACCCCTCCCTAACGGTGAGGCCCCTAGCGGACCCCGCATCTCGACCCAAGCTTTAACCACCGAGCCCCGGCCGAGCGGGATCCGCCCGAACGAAAACCTAGCACCCGCCAGCAACCTTCGCAACCCGTGATAATCCCTATACCTAAGCCAAAAAACTCCTGACACCCGGGGACGTATACGATATGTACCTCGCCCCGACTCCGGCCCCACAACATCTTGAGCCCTCGCCAAAATCAAGGCCTGTTACCAAAATTGCGTGAAGTTTTGGTAAAGGGTTATGTAAGTTTAAGGTTGAGATACAGTTTCTCCGGGGCGGGTGTGTTTTTGGCCTGGGGTTGGGGACCCTTGTCGCGCGGGCGGTTGCGCGCTTTATACTGTCGGCATGAGGCCCATATGCTTTCTCTCGGACTTCGGGCTGGGCGACGACTTCGTCGGCACGTGCAAGGGCGTCATGTTGAGCATCGCGCCTGGGGTCGCCGTGATCGACCTGGCGCACGAGGTACCCGGGTTCGAGGTCGAGGCCGGGGCCGAGATACTGCAGCACGCGACCCGCTACATGCCGAAGGACACGGTCTACATGGCCGTCGTGGACCCCGGGGTGGGCACGGAGCGGCGGGCGGTCGCCTTGCGGACGGGGAGCGGGGCCCTGCTGGTTGGGCCGGACAACGGGCTCCTGGTCCCCGCGGCGGAGGCGCTTGGAGGTATCCCGGAGGCAGTGGTGCTCACCGACGAGCGTTACCACGTCCACCCGGTCTCCAACACCTTCCACGGGCGCGACGTGTTCTCGCCCGTGGCGGCGCACCTGGCGACCGGCGTCGAGCTCTCGGAGCTGGGAGAAGCCGCGGACCCGACGTCCCTCGCGCGCCTGGGCCTGCCGGGGGTCGAGGAGATGACCAGCGCGAGGGTGAGGGCCCGGATCATCTCCATAGACCGCTACGGTAACGCTCGGTTGTCGGTGAGCCAGGAAGAGTCGGGGCTCGAGTACGGCGCCGCCCTCGGGGTGGACGTCGGCGACGGCGAGATGGCGGTCCGCTACGTGGAGACGTTCGGGTCGGCCAAGGCGGGAGAGCTGGTGCTGGTCCCGGACTCGCACTGGCGCCTCAGCCTCGCCATAAACAAAGGCAACGCCACCCACGCGCTCGGGCTCAAGAACGGAGCCACGGTCTGGATCACGTCCCCCGCGGACGGGCGCGCAGACGATGGAGCCTGAGCGCCAGGGTACTGGAGCAGAGAGGGGTTCCCTCTCGCCCGCCCAGCGGGGCCGCCTCGCGCGCGCCGCCGCCCTGCGGCCCCTGAACCTGGTCGTGCTCGTCATCGGGGTCGTCTTCTTCGCCGCCACCCACGCCTGGTGGATGGTACCGCTCACGCTCGTCACGTACGCCCTGCTCGTCTTCTTCGCCTCCAGGGACCCCATCTTCGCCCGGCGCGTGCTGCACGGCGGCGAAGGCGCGGGTCTGCCGGCGACCAGCGCGGAGAGGGATATCTCCCCCGAGCGCCGCGCCCGCTGGTTGCCGCGCGGGGAGACCAGGGAGAAGGTCGAGGCTGCCCTCGTCGTCTACCGCAAGGTCGCCGTCGCCATCGAGGAGTCCGACGAGGTGACACGCGCCGTCCTCGACGACGCTGTCCCAAAGCTCCACGTCGCCGCGGACCGGCTGGTGGATGTGGCCCTGAAGAGGGAGAGAGCGGCCGAGGTGCTCCGCGACCACCGCCAACACGCCGAGTCCGGCGCCAGGGAAGACGACGTCGTGGCCCTTCAGGACAGGATGCGCGCGGCGGACGCCGAGATCTCCGGCACCTTCGAGAGCCTGCTGGCCCTCAGGTCCAGGGTCGTCCGGGTCTCCATAGAGAGCGGGAACCCGGAACGGGCGAGCGCCCTGAACGCCTCCCTCGACGACCTGAACGCCCGGCTCGAGGCCCTGAGCGAGACCATGGCTCCCCCCGACGCCCCCACCCGGAACCGCTGAAAAAGGTTTCAGGCATCAGGTTTCGATCTCTCACCACGTCCAGAGCCTGTCTCCGGAACAAAAAGCGAAATCCCCCGTCTGGGGGACGTGCTGACAAGCGAAAGCGAAGTCTGAGCGTGCTGAGTGCCCGCGAATCAGGCGTGCTGTAACGCGCCTACGCCGAGCTTACCCGCCAGTCGCGGCCGTCGTCTTCCTCGTCCTCGTCGGCGGTCTCGGCAGCGGGAGCGGGTCGCCGCACGGGGACGCCGTTCAGCTCCTGACGCGACTCTCCGACGGAGAGGAGCGAGTCCTGGAACCAGCCTTCGAGCTGGCCCATCACGCGGTCCTGGTACACCTCCGAACCGTCGGCCACCTCCTCGGCGTAGCGTTCAGCCTTGTCGATGATCTCGCCGGCCCGACGCTCGGCCCTCCTGCAAAGCTCCGTCTCCGGAGCCATCGCGTCCGCGCGGCTGTGCGCGTTCTCGATGATGCGCTCGGCCTCCTCCTCGGCCGCCGCGACTATGGCCCCGCACTCACGGCGGATCTCCTCGGCCTCCGCCAACTCCGGGGGCAACGATCCCCTTAGCTCGTCCAGCATCACAAGCAGATCGGACCGATCAACCACCGCCCGACCCTTGCGTATCGGTACGCCGGACGCGTCTCGGACGATCGCCTCCAGCTCGTCCAACACTCCGCTTATGTACTGCATATCCTCTCTCATGGCACCAACCCTAGCACGCTCAAACAGGCTACGCTAGGTTTTCTGAAAGTATTTTTCGATGCTTTACCTAAACGTCAGGTTGAATATAATCTTAAGGTTAAGTCTAACGCCGTCCGGGGGAAGCGGCGTGAGCGGGTGCGATCAGGGCGGCGCCATTTCGTGCTTTATATAAAGGGTTTTGAGAGTTATCCACAGGGGGGTCTTGAGGGCATGGGGTGAACCTTTTTGTCAGGTGAGGGGGGTTCAAGCGGTGTCGAGCCCTGCCTGCGTGGCGGCGGGGGCGACGGGCTCGAAGATCGGGTGCCCGGTGGCGTCCAGATCGACGCGGACCGCGTGTCCGGGCTTGACGCGGCCGGCGATGATCTCCTTGCTGAGTGGGGACTCGATCAGCTTCCCCACCGCGCGCCTCAAAGGCCTGGCGCCGTAGCGCGATCCGTACCCTTCTTCGGCTATGCGTTGGATCACGGCGTCCGAGAAGCGGAGGTCTATATCCTGTTCGCCGGCGGTACGGCGGAGGTTCTCGGGCAGGAGGCTGGCTATCTTCCTGAGCTCCTCGTCGCCCAGGGCGTGGAAGACGATGATCTCGTCCACCCGGTTCAGGAACTCGGGGCGGAAGAACGTCTGTAGCTCGCGCATGAGCTGCTCGCGGATCTCCTCCTCCCGCCCGCGCATCTCCTCGGAGCCGGGGATCAGG
>DATACV010000193.1:0-8069 GCA_036258875.1 Rubrobacteraceae bacterium | reverse complement strand
GGGATTCCCCGGGCGCCACGGCTTTTCCGCGTAGAGATACGCCAGTGTGTCTCGCTGAAGGCTGAAGGCTCCTCTAAGCGGCTTGGTCGGGCCTCAGATCTATCTCGACGTGCTCGAGGCCGTTCTCCCAGCGTTCGCGCTCGGGCAGATCCAGGCTCCGGAGCAGGCCGAGCATCACGCGGTTCTCGTGCATGACCAGCGCGTGCAGCCGCTCGATGCCCCTCTCGCGGGCGGCCTCGATCAGGTGCCGCGTCAGCCCTATCCCCAGGCCCCGCCCCTGGAACCTGTCCTCGACGAGCGCCGCGTACTCGGCCCCGTCCGTGCCCGCCTCGCGCTCGTAGCGCACCACGGCCACGATCTCACCCTCGTCCTCGGGGTCGAGCGCCACCAACGCGAAGCGGTCCACGCCATCGACCTCCGCGAAGCGCCGGGCCCTCTCCTCGGAGAGCTGACTCATCGGCCCGAAGAAACGGAGCTCGATCGAACGCTCGCTCGACCGGCCGACGAGCCGCCGCAACGCCCCGGCGTCGGAGGGCCGGATCTCGCGCACCGCCACGCACGTCCCGTCCCTGAGCGTCAGCATCCCGCTAATCGACAAACCGTTCCCGTCCTCTCGCCGTTCCTTCGCTATGTGCGTTATGCACATAAAAGTATTGTACCGCGTTCCGCTGTAGGCTCAAACGTGGGTAGGGTCGCGCCCTAAGGGCGTTAATCGGGACCCTTCTCCACCGCGGTGTTCTTCTGTCGGACGAGCTCCAGGAACTGGTCCTCCCGGACTTCGAGGTATTCGGCGAGTAGTTCGGGGCCGAGTCGGCCGGACATGGCTTCTCGGAGGGCGTCGCGTTTCTGCTGCAGGAGCTCGAGGGCACGGCGGTGGTCCTCTTCGAGGGAGCCCGTCCAGTTCCTGTTCGACTCCTCGACTGCCTCTTCGAAGGACCTCCCTTCGAGGATGAGGGCAGCGAGCTCGGCGGCCCTGTACGTCGGGGTCGCCAGGCGGCGCTGGGTGGGGGAGAGGAGCCCGGCGGTGGTGTTCAGGCTGACGGCGTAGCGGAGGAGATCGGCCACGTAGCGTGCCTCCTCGCTGGTGATCCTCAGCTCCGTCCGGCCGGCTTCGTCCTGGATCTCTGGCATCGTCTTTACCCTTCTGCTACCGAGGCCGTTCTTCGGCGCGCTGGGCTTTACCGTCGCTCTCCGGGTTCTTCGGAGGCCGGGGGGAGAAGGCGCGGTGGCCGGTTATGGCCTGGCCCACGATCAGGGTGTTCACGTCGTTGGTGCCCTCGTAGGAGTACACCCCCTCGATATCCGCCATGTGCTCCATCACGCGGTAGTCCAGCAGGATGCCGTTGCCCCCGAGCACGTCGCGCGCCAGCGCCGCTATGGTGCGCGCCTTGGCGACGTTGTTCATCTTGAACATCGAGACGGTCGGGGCGTCGAGCCTGCCGGCGTCCTTGAGGCGCCCGACGTGTACCGAGAGGAGCTGGCTCAGGGAGATCTCGCTCACCATCGCGACGAGCTTCTGCTGCACGAGCTGGTAAGACGCTATGGGTTGGCCGAACTGCTCCCTCTCTCCGGCGTAGGCGAGGGCAGTCTCGTAGCAGTCCGTCGCCTGGCCTAGGCCGTCCCAGCCGACCCCGTAGCGCGAGTGCGTGAGGATCGAGAGCGTCGAGCCGAGGCCCTCGGCCTTCGGCAGGCGGTTCTCTCGCGGGATGCGGCAGTCTTCCAGCCTTAGGTGCGTCTGCCACGCGGCGCGCTGGGCGCCCTTGCGGGGGAGGACCTCGGCGCGGTAGCCGGGGTTGTCCCCCTCGACGAGGAAGCCGCCGATCCTGCCGTCCTCGGTGCGGGCCCAGATCACAGCCACGTCCGCGAAAGAGGCGTTGCCGATCCACTTCTTCTCCCCGCTCAACACGTAGCCGCCGTTGCTCTCGACCGCGGTCGTCGCCAGGGAACCGGGGTCGGAGCCGGCGGTCGGCTCGGTGAGGCCGAAGCATCCCACCCTCTCGCACCTCGCCATCGGCGGGAGCCACTCCCTCTTCTGCTCCTCGGATCCGAGCTCGTGGATCGCCGTCATCGCCAGCCCGCTCTGGACGTGCAAGAAGGTCGAGAGACTGCCCGACCCGCGCGCCAGCTCGGCTATAGCGAGCCCGTAGGCGACGTTGTTCCACCCCGCGCAGCCGTACTCCTCCCCGATGGTGCCGCCCATGATCCCGAGCTCCCCCAGCCCCGGTAACAGCTCGAAGGGGAACTCCGCCCGGTCCCAGTAACCCGCGGCCACCGGCACGACGCGCTCGTCCACGAACGCGCGTGCCCGGTCCCGAACCTCCTTCTCTTCCTCGGAGAGGAGACTCCCCACGTCGACGAAGTCAACCGGCCGACTCCCCCGGCGCGTCCCCTCAGGCGTGACACCCATCTCTGCTCCTTCGTGGTACGCTCCCCCCGACGGAACCAGCATAGGTCCTGACCCAGCCGGGGTCAATCCACAGAGCACCCGACCACCTGTGAGAGGCGGCCTTGCACAAAAATTCCCGATTGCACAAGAATCAGGATTGCGCACCAAAACGGGATAAAGATTAGGGTCTGTCTAAGTGAATAATTAGAGGGAGAACAAGGAAAGGAGCCGGAATGGCCGTAAAGGTTCCTGCACGGCTAAACGTCGTGACCTTCGGAGTGCGCGACCTGCCAGTGGTACGGAGCTTCTACGAAGCCCTCGGATGGGAGTCGCATTCGGTTGGCGATGAGTTCGCTCGCTTTGAGATCGGAGGAGCCGTCCTCGCGCTCTACTCGCTCGACGCGCTAGCCGAGGAAGCCAACATGTCTCCGCCGGCGGCCATAGAAAGGTTTGCCGGCTTTACCTGTGCCATCGTTGTGCAGAATGAAGAGATGGTTGACGCGGCCGTCGAGTTGGTGCGTGAAGCTGGAGGTCGCATACTTGCCGAGCCGGTCGCACGAGAATGGGGTGGGCGCTCGGGCTACTTCGCCGATCCAGAGGGCAATGTCTGGGAGATAGCCTGGTTACCGGGTTCTACCTTCGATGATCGAGGCGGCTTGATCTGGCCCTAGCAACCCGCTGTCCCTAGCCATCTAAGCATGGCACGGAGGAAGGTGGGTGGGATATTTGCGTAGAGATCTCGAATTCTTGTGCAAGGCCGTGAGAGGCAATTCACAAGTTACACATAAATGTGCATTTACCTTATGTGCGAAGCGCATATAATCTGATCGTAGTCTGGAAGGTCAGTTGTCATGAAGCTGGAGGTCAATAACCGATGAAGGGCATCTTCAAGCGTATATCGGCGGGGGTTACCGGCAAGGCCGGGGAGAAGTCGCGCAAGCAGCGCAAGCCTCCCGTCCGCAAGCGGTTCCTGGTGCGTGGTTAAGGGCAGGCGCCTGGACGCGGACATGGAGGGTCGGGGCCTCGGGTCTCGGCCCTCCATCCGTTTGGACGAGGTGTTACATTCCGGGAGGTAAGTCGAGGTGAACGACGCTCTGTACACCATGGCTCTACGCAACGCCGACAGGTACGAGGCGCTAGCCAGGCGGGCCGAGGATGCCAGCGATGGAGAGCTCGCCGCGTTCTTCCGTCGGATGCGTGACGAGAGTCGCCAGAACGCCGAGAAGGCCAAGACTTTGCTCGCCCGGAGGGTGGCGGAGTAGCATCACGGTTCGGAGGTGAGCTGGCGATGAGGCACGAGGAGTTCGCCGAGCAGGCGGCGAGGCGGCTCGA
Source organism: Rubrobacteraceae bacterium (assembly GCA_036258875.1). Lineage (GTDB taxonomy): Bacteria > Actinomycetota > Rubrobacteria > Rubrobacterales > Rubrobacteraceae > JALYGY01. The sequence goes on along the minus strand of DATACV010000193.1, from coordinate 4,351 downwards.
GGCCGTGGCCGACCGGCTGGAGGAGGAAGGCCGCAGGCTCGGCGTGCACGGCGCCGTGTCCGCGCGGGCCGGGGAGATGAGGCTGGCCGCCCTCCTGACGCGCGAGGAGGCGGAGGCCGTAACGCGCGCCGAGCGCGAGGCTGGACGAAATCGACGGGAGGTAACCAGTTGCCCGTAGCGATCACCGAGAGCACCAGCATAGACTACGACGTCCACGGCGAGGGGCCGCCTCTGCTCCTGATCGGGGGCCTCGGCTTCGGACGCTGGTCGTGGTTCAGGCAGGTCCCCGCCTTCTCGCGCCACTTCAAGACCATCACGTTCGACGCGCGGGGGGAGCGGGAGCTCGACAGCGGCGTCACCGACCTCGCATCGGACGTGGTGGCGCTCCTCGAGCACCTGCGCGTCGGGAAGGCCCACGTGCTCGGCACCTCGCTGGGCGGCTTCGTTGCCCAGGAGCTCGCGCTCCTCAGGCCCGACCTCGTGGACAGGCTCGTCCTGGTGGGCACCAGCTACGGCCGTAGGGGACCCGAGAGCATGTCCCCGTGGGCGCTGGCCGACATGATAGGGCTCCCCTCCCTGAACGCCGAGCGGGCCGTCCGCAAGGGTCTGGAGTCGGCCACGTCGGAGGCGTACCGCGCCGAACGCCCGGAGGAGTTCGAGCAGTTGGTCCGCTGGCGCCTGGCGGACTCGCCCTCCCTCTCGGCCTACTACGAGCAGATGCGGGCAGGCGCCCGCTTCGACGTCTCGCGCGACGTGGGGCGCATAACGTCGCCCACGCTCGTCATCCACGGTGCCGACGACCGCTACGTGCCCGTCGCCAACGCCGCCGCGCTAGCCGAGGCCATCCCTGACGCGAAGCTGCGCGTCCTCGGCGACGCCGGGCACCTGGTGTTCATCGAGCGGTACGCCGACGTCAACAGGGAGATCGTCACCTTCCTCAAGCCGCGCCGCTCGCGCGAGCGGCGCGGTAGTCCCAGCGAACCCGCGGGGCCGCTGCGGAGGGCGGCGCGTCGGCTGGTCGAGGGGGCGAAGGCTAGGCTCTCCTGAGCCTCGGGCCGTGATCCCCGGCTGCTAGAAAACCTGGGGAAACGGGTACACTGTGAAGCGGAGAAGGACCATCGTAGGAGACTGAGGAGGACGCCATGAGCGAAGGCAGGGCTGGCAACGGCGGCGACAGGGGAGAGGCGGCCGCGCCGATGGCGCCCTTCGACCTGTGGACGCAGTGGCTAAGGACCAACATGGGCGAGGTTACTGCGCCCCCCGGGGCCAGCGTCCCGTGGCTCGCGACGCCCGGGGTCCCCGCCGGCGAGGCGGCCGACGCCCTGCCCGAGGGGGCCATAAGGAACGACCCGCTGCTCCAGACCGTGGAGAAGCTGTGGGACGCCAACCCCCTGCAGAACGTGCTCCCCATAAACTGGGGTGAGATCACGCGCGCGTTGCAGACGCTGTGGTTGCGGGAGTTGAGCGACCCGGCGCGCGCGACGCAGCGGGCCGCGGAGTACAACCGGCGCCTCTTCGAGACGACCATGGAGGTGTGGGGCGACGCGACTGCCCGCTTCTGGGGCCTGCCGCGGGAGGAGAAGGAAGAGGAGGGGCGGCCCGACAAGCGCTTCTCCGAGCCCGAGTGGGAGAGCAACCCCTTCTACCAGACCCTCAAGGAGTCGTACCTGCTCGCCTCCGAGTACCTGATGAACGAGGTCGAGGAGACCGACGGACACGACGACGAGGAGCAGCGGCGGCTCAAGTTCCACCTCAAGCAGTTCGTGGACGCCATGGCGCCCGTCAACTTCCTGATCACCAACCCCGCGGCTCTGAGGCGCATCGCCGAGACCGGGGGGACGAGCCTCGCGGAGGGGACGCGAAATCTGCTCGCCGACCTCAGGGAGGGGCGGCTCAGCATGACAGACACCACAGCCTTCGAGCTCGGCGAGAACATCGCCGTGACCCCGGGCAAGGTGGTCTACCGCAACGAGCTCATCGAGCTCATCCAGTACGAGCCGCAGACGAACAAGGTTTACGAGACCCCGGTACTCTTTATCCCGCCCTGGATCAACCGCTACTACATCCTCGACCTCACCCCCGAGAAGAGCATGGTCAACTACCTCGTGGAAGAGGGCTTCACGGTCTTCATGATCTCCTGGAAGAACCCCGACGCCTCGTTGGCGGACGTTAAATTCGAGGACTACATGACGAAGGGTCTCCTGGCCGCAGCCGAGGTCGTCAGGGAGATAACGGGCTCGGAGAAGGTAAACCCGGTCGGCTACTGCGTGGGGGGGACGCTGCTCGCGGTGACGCTCGCGTGGCTCGCCGCCGGCGGGGACGAGAACCCCTTCCACGCCTCGACGTTCATGGTCGCGTTGCAGGACTTCACAGACGTCGGGGACACGGCGGTCTTCATAGACGAGCCGCAGGTCGAGTTCATGGAGCAGTCCATGATGGAGCGCGGCTACCTCGACAACCGCAAGATGGCCAACATGTTCAACCTCCTTCGCTCGAGCGAGCTGATCTGGTCCAACGTCATCAACAACTACCTGCTCGGCCAGAAGCCTCCCGCCTTCGACCTCCTGTACTGGAACGCCGACGGCACGCGCATGGCGCGCGACGCCCACAGCTTCTACCTCAGGAACACCTACCTGGAGAACAACCTCATAGAGCCGGGCAAGGTGGAGGTAGAGGGCCGTCCCATAGACCTGAGCAAGATAGAGGGTGAGATCTACGCGGTCGGCGCCGAGAGGGACCACATAGTCCCCTGGTACTCGGCGTGGAAGATCGGGCAGCTCACCAGCGCCAAGACCCGCTTCGCGCTGGCCAACAGCGGCCACATAGCAGGCATGATCAACCCCCCGTCGAGGGGCAAGGGCAAGCACTGGGTCAACGAGGGCGGTGACGCCGGAGAGGCCAGGACCGCCGAGGAGTGGCGCCAGAACGCCACGGAGCACGAGGGCTCCTGGTGGGAGGACTGGACGAAGTGGCTGGAGCCCCGCTCGGGCGAGAAGGTCGACCCGCCGAGCGTCGGCAGCGACGAGCACCCGCCCATAGAAGACGCCCCTGGCACCTACGTCAAGGAGAGGTAGGCTAGAGAACTAGAGCGCCGGAGAGGGGCGGGACGGCCCCGCCCCTGCTGGCCGCGCTCAACTGCTAGTCCTTGGGCCGCTCGACCTCCTCGCAGACGACGTAGTGGGCCCTGTCGGCCGGAATGAGCCACTGCCTGCTGGCCTGAGACGTGATGCGCAACGGCCGGTTCTGCTGGAGGCGCTCGGAGATCTCCGCCAGTGCCCCTTCGGCGTCCTGCTGGTTCTCGTAGACGGCGCAGCGCATCCGCGGGAGGGTGTACCCGACTGTGGCGCCCGTCGCCGCGCCGGGGGCCTCGTCCCGGCCGGCCTGGGCCCATTCCTCCTCGTCCTGCTGGGGATGCTTGCCGGGGTCCACCAACCAGACGACTCACGCTGTAGACCACACCATGCCCCATTCTGGCGCTTCTACCGGCATATATGCATACCCGGTTCACGGCGAACAATGTGTCTCGGCGGACGCAAAGGGCGGGCCCCGCGCGGGACCCGCCCTCTACCGTGACCCCGGCTCTCTCTAGCTGGAGCGGTCTGCGAGCCAGCCGCTCACCTTGGGCCAGAGACCCTTCTTGGCGCCGCGGCCGGTCATGAGGCCGACGTGGCCGGCGTCGAGGACGAAGAACTCCTTGTCCTCGCTGGAGACCAGGTCCATGGTCGCCTCGGCCTGCGGGAGGGTGCAGATGTGGTCCTTCCTGCCCGCGATGTTCAGGAGCGGGACCTCGATGTTCGAGAGGTCGATGCGACGACCGCGCAGGTAGACCTCGCCCTTCACCAGCTTGTTCTGCTGGTAGAACTCGGTGATCCACTGCCTGAAGGCCGCGCCGGGGAAGGGGGGACCGTCGTTGACCCACTTGTTCATCGCGAGCCAGGTCTCCATCGGCTTCTCGTCGAAGATGCGCTCCCACATGCTGACGTAGGTGCCGACGTAGTTGGTGACGGGCTTGAGCATCCTGTTGCCCGTGTCGATCATCTCGCCGGGGATGTTGCCGAACGCGTCGGCCAGGAGGCCGGGGCTCAGGTACTTGCTGTCGGTGAAGATCTTGTAGAGCCCGATCTCCTCGCGCGGGAACGAGACCGGGGTGGTGAGCAAGACCAGGTTCTTGAGGCCCTCGGGGAAGAGGGAGGCGTACATGGCGCTCATCGTCCCGCCCATGCAGTAGCCGAAGAGGGTGAACTCCTCGGAACCGGAGATCCTCATCACCTTCTTGGCAGCCCGCGGCAGGTAGTCGAGGACGTAGTGCTCGAAGGAGAGGTCCCTGTCCTCGTCTCCTGGGATACCCCAG
>DATACV010000192.1:0-11337 GCA_036258875.1 Rubrobacteraceae bacterium | reverse complement strand
ATGCGGGAGGCCGGGGGAGGAGGGGAGAGGCTCGTCGCCGTCGGCGGCGGGACCAGGGGAGGCCTGTGGACCCAGATCGTCTCCGACGTAACCGGCAGGCCGCAGCAACTCCCCGAGCAGACCATAGGGGCAAGCTACGGCGACGCGCTGCTCGCGGCGCGCTCGGTCGGCCTCGTCGGGCCCGAAGCAGACTGGAGCAGGATCGCCGCTACGGTCGAGCCGGAGGAAGAGTACAGGGAGATCTACGACGAGCTCTACCGGATCTACCGCGAGCTCTACCCGGCCACCCGCGAGCAGATGCACGATCTGGCCGGCATGCAGGGGTGAGACGGCGGAATCGCCGCTCGACAGCGAGGGCGAGTCCTCCGAGCATGGCCCAGAGAGCCGGGAGCAGGCAGGGCCGCCAGGGCCCGATCCCGAGCCTCAACGGCGCCTTCGGGCGCAACTTCGTCCCGCGGCCGGAGCAAATGTGTCCGATTGTTTATGCGAATGTTATTGGATCGTAATAAAGGTGGTCTAGAGTGCCGACCTGTAGAAGCAGAGGCGACGCACGGAATCGGGTGTCGCGGTATCGAAGAAGGGAGGTAGGGGAATGGTACGCATCTCCGTTCAGGTGAGCAGCGGTAGCGCGCGTTTCAAGGTCATGGTACAGGCCGAGAGCATCGAGCGGGCGCTGGAGATCGCACGCCGCCACAACCCTGCCGCCGCGTGCCAGGTGTCTTTCCCCATCGACCCCGAGTCGTTCTTCGTCCAGGACCGGGTCCCCAAGCTCGAGACGGTCGAGCCGGCGGCGTAGGCGCCCCCGACAGGAGCGGACCTTTCACTACTTCCTTGCGCCGGAACGGCGCGAGGACGCTTTGGTAGACTGGAATCGGTGGGGCTCGTGGCCCCGGTTGAGCGATGGTCTGCTGTGGGAGAGGAGCGGTTCGTGGCGGAGAGGGAGACGACGGTCGGACCCGAGGAGGGGCTCCACGCCCGTCCGGCGGCGCAGTTTGTCAAGGCCGCGAAGCAGTATTCGTCCGACATCGTAGTGGTCAAGGGCGACCGCGAGGCGAACGCCAAGAGCTCGCTCAAGATCATGACGCTCGGCGCAAGAAAGGGCGATCAGATAACGATCCGGGCCGAAGGGGACGACGCCGAGGAGGCCGTGGAGGCCCTGGCCGAGCTCATCTCCCAGGACGAGAGCTAAAGCCCGCTACGCCCTTCGGGCTTCGCTTGTCAGCACGCCCGCTTGCAGCGGGTTTGTCGGCTTCTCTCTGCACAACGCAAAGCTGAGAGCGAGGCCCGGCTTCAAGCCGGGCCGAAGCGAGCTGACAAGCGAGGCCTTTAGGCTCGAGGCGTGCTGACGAGCGAAGGCGTTAGCCTGAGCGTGCTGAAAGCGGAGCGTGCTATCGGATAAGCCGTCCCGGCGTCGGGGCCTTGTTGCGGCTCTGGTCGAAGGCGGTTACCTGGTTCACCTCTCGCAGGAGGCCGAAGGGCTTGCGGAGGGCCTTGAAGGGCCACTTCACGATCTGCGTCGGGTGTCGCAGCACGTCCCCGGCCACCCTGACCGGCAGGTGCGTGGTTCGCTCGGCGAGGTCGCGCGCGTACTCTGAGTAGATGTGGTCCGAGTAGACCCGGGTGGTGCCGCAGTTGACGCACCTGCTGGCGCACAGGTGCTCGGAGAGGTAGAGCAGTTCGTGCGACCCCTCGACCCCGCAGGTCGAGCAGGTGAGTATGGCGTCTCTCTCTACCTTCAACGCGCCGCCCCTTTCACGAAAGCAGCTACCGGGTTCCGGTGGCTCACCCGTATTTTACCCGAGATAACGCCTCGAAAAGGGGCGATCTACGCTTGGGGGCCGGTTATCCTGCGCCCGATCTCTGCTCCAGGGCGGCCTGCGCGGCGGCGAGGCGGGCGCCGGGAACCCTGAAAGGCGAGCAGGAGACGTAGTCGAGGCCGACCTCGTGGAAGAAGGCGACGCTCGCCGGGTCGCCGCCGTGCTCCCCGCAGACCCCCAGCTTCAGGTCAGGGTTGGCCTCCCGTCCCCTGTCGATAGCCACCCTCACGAACCGGCCGACGCCGTCCCGGTCGATCGTCTGGAAAGGGTTGAAGCTCAGGACGCCGCCGTTCAGGTACTCGGCGAGGAACTTCTCCTCGGCGTCGTCGCGGCTGATGCCGCAGACCATCTGGGTGAGGTCGTTGGTGCCGAAGGAGAAGAAGTCGGCCTCGGCGGCGATCTTGTCCGCCACGGCGCAGGCCCTCGGCAGCTCGATCATGGTCCCGACGGAGATCCGAACCTCCTCGTCGGCCAGCTCCGCCTCGATCATCTCGCGCATCTTCGTGAGCTCGGAGGCGAAGGCGGTGAGCGGGATCATTATCTCGACGACGGGCTCGCCCCCGGCCTCCCGGATGGTCGCCGCGGCCTGGGCTATGGCGCGGGCCTGCATCAGGTAGACCTCGGGTCGCAGGAGCCCGAGCCTGCAGCCCCGCAGCCCCAGCATCGGGTTCCTCTCCTCCAGGCTCTCGGCGACGCGCAGCTGCCGCCTCTGCTCGCTCGTGTCTTCTCCGCGTCCCTCGCGTTCTGCTATCTCCTTCGCCAGGTCCTTCGCGTCGGGGAGGAACTCGTGCAGCGGGGGGTCCAGGAGGCGCACCGTAACGGGCAGCCCGTCCATGGCCCGGAAGATCCCCTCGAAGTCCTCGCGTTGCATGGGCTCGAGCTGGACCAGGGCCTCGCGCAGGGCCCCGTCGTCCTCGGAGAGGATCATCTCCCTCATGATCCTGAGCCGCTCGCCCTCCATGAACATGTGCTCGGTACGACACAGCCCGACCCCCTCGGCGCCGAGCTCTCTCGACCGGCGCGCCTCCTCCGGGGTGTCGGCGTTCGCCCTCACCCCGAGCACGCGTGCCTCGTCGGCCCACCTGAGCACCGTCTCGAAGTCCTCGCTCGGGTCCGGCTCGACAAGCGGTACCTCGCCGCGGATGACCCGCCCGTCCGTCCCGTCTATGGTGAGGGTGTCGCCGGGCTCGAAGCGCTCGCCGCCGATGTGCACCGCCTCCCCCGCAGGGTCTATCCGCAAGGCGTTGCACCCGGTCACGGCGGGCTTGCCCATCCCGCGGGCGACCACCGCCGCGTGGCTGGTCATCCCCCCGTGTGCGGTCAGCACCCCACGCGCCGCGATCATGCCCTCCACGTCGTCGGGGTTGGTCTCCCTCCTCACCAGGAGTACCGCCTCTCCGGCCTCCGAGCGCTCCTTTGCCTCGTGGGCCGTGAGGACCACCTTCCCCGTGGCTGCTCCGGGCGAGGCTGGGAGGCCCTTCGCCAGGACGTCGAGCTCGGCCTCCGGGTCAACCCGGGGGTGGAGGAGCTGGTCGAGTGAGCCGGGCTCGACGCGCAACACGGCCTCCTCGCGGGAGATCAGATCCTCTTCGGCCATGTCGCGCGCTATCTTGAGCGCCGCCGCGCCCGTGCGCTTGCCGCTCCTGGTCTGAAGCATGTAGAGCTTGTCGCGCTCGACCGTGAACTCGACGTCCTGCATGTCGCGGTTCTCGCGCTCGAGCCGCTCCACGGTCTCTAGGAACTCTTCGTAGGCGTTGGGCAGCACCTCTTGCATCTCCCTGAGCGGCCTGGGCGTGCGGATGCCGGCGACGACGTCCTCGCCCTGGGCGTTCAGGAGGAACTCGCCGAAGATGCCCTGCTCCCCCGTGGACGGGTTACGGGTGAACGCGACCCCGGTCGCCGAGGTCTCGCCCATGTTCCCGAAGACCATCCGCTGCACTGTGACCGCCGTGCCCAGAGAGTCAGGTATGGCGTACTCCTTGCGGTAGGCCGCTGCCCTGTCCCCGAGCCACGAGTCGAAGACGGCCGCTATCGCGAGCTCGAGCTGCTCGGCGGGGTCCTCGGGGAACCTCGCCGTGGCCACCCTGGCGACTATGCCCTTGAACCGCTCCACGAGCTCCTGGAGATCTTCGGCGGAGAGCTCAGTGTCCGCCTCGACGCCCCGCTCGCCCTTCATCTTCTCTATCTCGTCCTCGAAGACGTGCCCCGGCACCTTCAGGACTATCTCACCGAAGGCCTGGATAAAGCGCCGGTGGGAGTCGTGGGCGAAGCGCTCGTCACCGGTGATCTCCGCCAAGCCGCGGACGGTGGCGTCGTTGAGGCCGAGGTTCAGGACGGTATCCATCATCCCCGGCATCGAGACGGGAGCCCCGCTCCGGACCGAGACCAGGAGCGGGTTTTCCGGGTCGCCGAACCTCCGGCCCGTCTCCTCCTCCAGACGTGCCAGGTGGTCCATGACCTCGGCCATCAGGCCGTCCGGCAGCTCCCCCGATTCTATGTACGAGACGCAGGCCTCCGTCGTGATGACGAAGCCCTCCGGCACGGGGAGACCGGAGTGGCGCATCCGCATGAGCCCGGCACCCTTCCCGCCGCACAGGGCGAGGGCGCTCTCCGATCCGGGGTTCTCCGAGAACCCGTACACGAGCTTCTCTGTAGCCCGTCCGTCCGCGGCTCCCGTCTGGCGGTCCGCCCCTGGCACCTTCATTTGTCCTCCTACAGCTCGGAGACGATCCTCTTCGCCCTCGGGATCGAGGGCGCGCTCATGGAGAGCTCCGTGACGCCCAGCTCGATAAGCTTCGGTATCATGTCGGGCTCCCCGGCCGCTTCCCCGCACACCCCCACCCAAATCCCCGCCTCTCTGGCGGCCTCGCAGGTGAGCCCTATGAGGTCGAGCACCGCAGGGTGGTCGGCGCTCTGCAGCCGCGTCAGGCGCTCGTTGCCCCTGTCCGCGGCCAGGGTGTACTGGATGAGGTCGTTGGTTCCTATGGAGAAGAAGGAGACCTCGGGGGCGATGTCCGCAGCCCGTATCGCCGCCGCCGGGGTCTCGACCATGATCCCGACCTCGACCGATCCGGTCTCCTCGCCCTCGCGCTCCAACTCCTCGCGGCATTCTTGGAGGATCTGCTTCGCGGCGCGCAGCTCCACGTTGTCCACGACCATGGGGAACATGACCTTGAGGTTGCCGTGGGGGGCGGCGCGCAGGATCGCGCGCAGCTGCGGCTTGAAGAGCTCGGGCACGTCGAGGCACATCCTGATGCCTCGCCAACCCAGGAAGGGGTTCTCCTCCTCGGGCTGGTCCACGCCGGGGAGGTCCTTGTCCCCGCCGACGTCGAGCGTGCGGATGACGACGGGCTTCTCGCCGAAGGCCTCGGCCGCCTCGCGGTAGGCCTCGTACTGCTCGTCCTCCGTGGGCAGCTGCGGCCTCTCCATGAACAGGAACTCCGTGCGGAAGAGCCCCACCCCTTCGGCGCCCCACTTGAGGGCGCCCTCGGCCTCGCTCGCCGAGCCGATGTTCGCCGCGACCTCGATGCGGCGCCCGTCTTTCGTCCTGGCCTCGACGTGCTTGTACTCTTCTAGCTCCGCGGCCTCCTCGGCGAGGTTCTCCTGCTTCTCCTTGAAGGCCGAGATGGTGGACTCGTCGGGGTCGGCTATGGCGTAGCCCTCGGTGCCGTCGAGCGCGACGACCTCGGCCCCCAGCGCGTCCTCCAGCGGTCCCCCGACCCCGACCACGGCCGGGATGCCGAACGAGCGGGCCATGATCGAGACGTGCGAGGTCCGCGAGCCCTCGGAGATCACGAACCCCAGCGCCATCCCTTTGGGGATGCGGGCCGTATCAGACGGGGCGAGGTTCACGGCGAGGACCACGGAGGGCTCGGAGAGGGCCTCGAGGCCCGCCTGCCCGCCGCCCATGAGCTCGGTGGCGATCTGGGTCGCCACGTCGCGCACGTCGTCTGCCCGGGCCGCCAGGTACTCGTCCTCCATCGCGGCGAACATCTTCGCGTACTCCTCGCCCACCGCGAGCACGGCGGCCTCGGGGCTCTCGAGGCCCCTCACGCGCTCCTCGACCTCGGAGTGGAACTCGGGGTCCTCCGCCATCTCGACGTGCGCCTCGAAGATGCCGGCCTCGCTCTCGCTGCCTCCCTCCCGTAACCGCTCGGCCGTCTGCGCGAGCTCGCGTGCCACGGCCTCGACCGCCTCCCTGAAGCGCTCGAGCTCCTTCTCGACCTCCTCTTCGGTGATGGACTCGCGCTCGGGCTCGACCTCCCTGGGGACGTGCACGAAGACGGGTCCTACGGCGACCCCTTCGGAGGCGGCCACGCCGTCGAGCCTCACGTAATCCGCCACTACTACTCCTCCTCTTCGCGGGAGAGGATGGCGACCAGGGCTTCGGCGGCCGCCTCTTCGTCCTCGCCTTCGGCCCGGATCACTACCCTGTCCCCGTGCCTGGCGCCGAGCGTCATCAGCTTCAGGGAGCTCTTGGCGTTCGCCTCCCTGCCGTCCTTGATTACCACTATGTCGGAGTTGAAGCCCTTGGCCTCCTTGACGAACATCGCCGCAGGACGCGCGTGCAGCCCCGCCTGCGGAACGACTACCGCCTCCCTCTCCACCATGCGCTGCTCCTTCCGTTAGTTCCCTTTCCCGGTCCGGGACGCCTAGCCCTCGAAACCCACCTCTCGCGCTCCGCTCATGGCCCGCGGCCCGGCTCGCTCCCGTGCGGGGTCCGCAGGGTCTGTAGGGTGCCGTCGGGCTCGACGACGAGGTCCACCAGCGGGTGATCCTCGCCTATCTCGGCGTAGCGGGCCAGCGCCGACCGTTCGCCCTCCGCGCGCATCGTCTCCTGCAGCTCCCTGGCTTCTTCGTCTCTGGAATAGTCGTAGCGCAGGACCGCCCGGATGACCGTCGCCAGGTGCACCGGCCGGTGACCCATCTCGAGGAGACGCAGGGCCGGCGAGACGAAGCGCTCGTTGCGGCCGAGCTTCCGGATGGGGGCGCGAGCCACCCGCGTTACGTCGTCCAAGATCCGGGGGTTGCTGAAGCGCTCGAGCACCTTCTCCCTGTACCGGCCGTGCTTCTCCGGGTCGAACCCGTGCTCCCGGACGAGCAGGAGCCCCGTCTCTTCGAGGGTCTTCGAGGCCACCTCGTAGACGCGGTCGTCTTCGAGCGCGGCGTCTATGGTCTCCTGCCCCCGCGCGTACCCCAGGTAGGCCGCGGCCGAGTGGCCCGTGTTGACTGTGAGCAGCTTCCTCTCGATGTAGGGGCCAAGGTCCTCGACGTAGGTGATGCCGGGAACGTCCGGGCGCTCCCCTTTTACCTGCGAGGCGTCAACGATCCACTCGAAAAACGGCTCGACGAGCACGTCGATACCCTCGATCGTCTGCTCCGGCACGATCCTGTCCACCGCCGCGTTGGGGAAGCCGGCTACCCCGTCGATCACCCCCTCGTCCGGGACGTGCTCCATCACCGAGGCACGCAGCGCCTGGCTGCCCCCTATCATGTTCTCGCAAGCTATCACGTTCACCGGCGCCCCTCCTCTGCGGGCGCGTTCGATGAGGCCTCTGGCTATCGCGGAGGCGAGGATGGGCAAGACGGAGGGGCCGACCGCGGTGGTGATGAGGTCCGCCTCCGCCAGCCGCTCCGTGAGCTCCTCCGCTTCGTTTACGGAGTGGAGCGCGGTGACCCGGTCCACGACGATGCGCTCCTCCGCTTCGTCCGCCAGTATCACCTCGTAGCGCCCCCGGCTCTTCAGGGCGTCCACCAGGGTCTCCTGGATGTCCACGAAGGTGATCTCGTATCCCGCCTCGTGCAGGAGCTGCCCTATAAACCCGCGGCCGATGTTGCCAGCCCCGAAGTGGACGCCTTGCATCCTCAGTCCGCCTCTTCTTCGAAGATCGCTATCAGCTCCTCCTTGGTCTCCGCCCCCACGATCCGCTCCACGTTCTCCTCCTCGGAGACGACTATCGAGATCTTGGAGAGGATATCGAGGTGCTCGTCGCCCTTGCCGGCGATCCCGATGATGAGGTGCGCCGTCTCGCCGTCGCCGTACTCTACCCCGTCCGGGACCGTGATGACCGAGAGCCCCGACCTCGTGATCCACTGCTTGGAGTCGTTGGTGCCGTGGGGGATCGCCACGGCGTTCCCCATGTACGTCGAGACCGACTTCTCCCGCTCGAGCATCGAGTCTATGTAGCGGTCCTCCACGTAGCCGTTCGCCACGAGCAATGCGCCGGCGCGCCGGATCGCCTCTTCCTGGCTGCCCAGCTTCGCCTTGAGCTCTATGGTCTCCGGCGTCAATATCTCCGACAACTTCGGTCTCCTCTCACGCGAGTTTGTTCTGCAAATACCGGGCAAAGATGCCGTCGAGGACCTCGACGATACGGGCCTCCGAGCCCTCTTCGAAGACCTCGCGCTCCGCGGGCTGCTCGACCATCGCGAGCGAGATCTCGCTTATGGCCTCGAGTGCTATAGGGGAGAGCTCCAGCGGCGCTACCATGAGCAGGCTCCGGCGAACCCGCATCATCGCGCCGTCCATCCCCTCCAGCACAAGAGGCTCGTCGAACTCGTGCACGGAGAAAGAGGACCGGACGACCATATCGCCGCGGGCGTGGAACAGGGCCAGCGTGGTACCGGGGATCCCGATCCCACCACGCTCCATGCGCGAGAGCAGGGCTTCCTCCAGGCGCTCGGCCTCGGCGACCACGCCGAGCGCGGCCAGCGAGGCGCACATCCGGCTCACCGCGTCGGGTATCGAACCCCGGGCCTCGTGGTGCCTCACGAAGACCTGCTCCAGAAGCTCCGCGATTATCTGCGTCGCCTCCGCCATCTGGAAGAACTTCGCCTGCCCCCCGCCGAAGACCTCGAGGGATTCGGAGGCCGCCCGCTCCGCGAGGCGCGCGTGGGGGTTCTTCTGCCTGAGGTGGTCCTTGATCCGCTCCACATCGTACTCGGAGAGGAGCGGCGGGGCCTGCACGTAAGAGCCTTCGGGGATCGGGAGCGGGACCGTCGATACGACGAGGTCGAACTCCTCGGCCGCGATCCTGCCCAGCTCGAACAGCGAGGTGTTTCGTATCGTCCGGATCTGGGGGAACGCTTTCTCGAGCCTGGAGGCCAGCATCCTGGCCGAGGCGATGCCGGCGGGGCAGATGACGAGAACGCTCCGGGGGAAGCCCCCCTGCCCGCGGTCGAGCGCCGCCCCGAAGTGCATGGCTACGAACCCGACCTCCTCATCGGGGATCTCCTCGTCCACGAACACCTTCTTCATCCCCCGGTCCACGAGGTCAAAGAGCGCCGGGTAGTCCTCCTTGATCTCGGAGAGCAGCGGGTTGTAGATCGTAAGGCCTTCCCGCAGGCGGTGGATGGCCCTCTCCACGTGGGCGAGAAGCCCCGTATAGAGCGAGCTGTCGCCGGCCAGGCTTACCCCGGTCTGCTCCCCCACGAAGTGGATCAGGGCTTTGGTGCGCGAGGCCAGCTCCAGGTCCGAGGTCTCAAGGTAACGCTCCAGCGCGTCGTCCTGGCTGAGCTTCGTGCCGCGCAGGTGCATGGTTATGTACGCGACCTCTTCCTCGGGCACGTCTACCCGGAAGGTCTCCGCGATGGCTCCGGCCAGACCCGTGGCGTGGTCGTACTCGACGGTGTTGCTGAGCCTCTGCAGTATGTCGTCGCCCATCTCGACCTTCGCGCCTTGCAGGAGACGCTCGACCATCAACGCGACGTGGATGCTGAGGTTCACGAAGGCGCTGTCGGCTATCGCGTAAGGCAGCCGCTCCACCGTCTCCCCGACGAGGGTCTCGACCATCCGTAGCCGGTCCTCGTCTACCATCCCCAGCAGCCGGTCCGAGACCCGGCTCTCGCCCAGGCCGGCGGGCGGGCTGTCGGGCGCCTTCGGGCGCGGCAGGAGCGTCGCCTCGTCGAGGTTCTCCAGGATCAGGCGTCCCACCGCCAGGCGCAGGTCGGCCTCGGTACCGACGACCTCGACCCCGTAGCCGGGTTTGCGCAGGAGCGAGAGCCCGAGGTCGGCCAGCCAGTCCTCGACCCCGTCCAGGTCGCGGCTGACGGTCCCTACCGAGACCTTCAGCTCGCTCGCCAGCGCCCGCAGCTTGATGGGCTCGTCCGACCCGAGGAGCCTGCGCAGCAGGGAGATCCGCCTCTCTTCCGGCGAGAGCGCGGCGGGGGCCACGTCGCGCAGGTCTTCCAGCGCCCGATCGCGCGCCCCGTTCGTCCCCTCGACCCTCACGCCGCGCCCCGCCCGCCTCACCAGCGTCAGGTCGCGCCGGCCGAGGAACTCCGAAGCGGATTGCAGGTTGCGGTGGACGGTCCTCGCGCTCACGCCGAGGCGGTCGGCGAGGTCGGCCACGGTGAGTCCCTCCGGGTGGCGCAACAGAGCTCCGATCAGCTCTACCTCGTGGGCCGAGAGCCCCATCGCGCCATGCCCGTCCTCTACACCCGCGCCGAGGCTATCCTCTGGACGAGCTCGTCGTACCTGGCGCTGTCGAGGAAGTTGTCCACCGAGACGTGGTGGGCCCCCGGTAGCTTCTGACGCGCCCTGTCCGTCAGGTCCTTGTGGGTGATGACGACGTCGGCGTCGTCCGGGATCTCGTTTATGGACTTGTTCTCGACGACGAGATCCGGCACCCCGGCCTTCTCGGCTTTGTCGCGCAGCATGGACGCCGCCATCGCGCTGGAGCCCATCCCCGCGTCGCAGGCGAAGATGACCTTGCGGACCTGCGAGTAGTCGGAGGCCGCCTCCTGCCCGTCCGGCTGCTCCTGCCCGTCCGGGTGATGCTCCTCCCCGTCGCCGTTCTTGAGCTGCTCGACCACCTCGTCGTACTTGGGGCTGCCGAGGAAGTTGTCCACCGAGACGTGGATCGCGCCGGGCACCTTCGCCCTTGCGCGGTCGGTGAGGTCCTTGTGGGTGATGACGAGGTCGGTGTCGGTGGAGAGGTTGTCGATGGAGGAGTTGGTCACGGAGATGTCGTCGAGCCCGGCTTTCTTGACCTTGTTCCTGAGCAGCGAGGCCCCCATCGCGCTGGAGCCCATCCCCGCGTCGCAGGCGAAGACGATGGACCTCACCTTGCCGAACTCGGGGGTCGACGCTTCGTCGGTCTCCTTGGCCCCGTCCTGCGTGAGGGTGCCGGCCACGCTGCTCTTGGAGCCCTTCATCGCTTCCATCTGCTGGGCGGCCATGCCCAGGCTCTGCTCATCTTCCTCGTCCGCGTCGGCGCTGGCGCGGATTATCACGGAGGCCACGACGAACGAGACGACGGCCGCGACGAGCACCGCCGAGAGCACGCCGATGAAGCCGCCGCGCGGCGTCATGGCTATGTAGGCGAAGATGCTGCCAGGGGCGGGCGTCGAGACGAGGCCCGCGTTGAAGACGGTGGCCGTAAAGAGGCCGCTCGCCCCGCCGGCGATGGCCGCGAGGATCAGGGCCGGCTTCATCAGGACGTAGGGGAAGTAGATCTCGTGTATGCCGCCGAAGAACTGGATGACCGCGGCCCCCGGCGCCGAGCTCCTGGAGAGGCCG
>DATACV010000191.1:0-4470 GCA_036258875.1 Rubrobacteraceae bacterium | reverse complement strand
GGCCTTCTTCCCCTTCGGCGGCTGCACCACTACCTCGTGCTTGCACAGCTCGTCGTACGGGACGCGGTAGGTGCCGCCGAGCTTCGCCCTCACGTAGTTGGCGTTCAGCACGGCCATGTCCGTGACGTCCTTGAGCTCGGGGCCGTGCAACTTGATGTAGTTCCAGGCGCGCAGCACCTGGCCGAAGTTCCCGTGGAACGCCGCCACACGTCCGATGCTCTTCTCGGGGCAGGCGAAGACGTACGTGTCGCCCTCCTTCTCGACCACCGGGTCGGGCCTGAAAGGCGCCAGCTCTTCGGAGCAGGCGATGGCGCCGGAGCCGGGACCGCCCCCGCCGTGGGGGGTGGAGAAGGTCTTGTGCAGGTTGAAGTGCATTATGTCCACGCCGGCGTCGGCGGCGCGCATCCGGCCCAGGTTGGCGTTCATGTTCGCGCCGTCCATGTACAGGAAGGCGCCGGCCTCGTGCAGGACCTCAGATATCTCCTTGATGTTGCGCTCGAAGACGCCGCAGGTGTTGGGGTTGGTGATCATGAGTGCCGCGGTGGTCTCGTCCACCATCTCGCGCAGCTCATCGACGGCCACGCAGCCGTGCTCGTCGAGCCCGACCTCGACTGCCTTGAAGTTCGCCATCGACGCCGTCGCCGGGTTCGTCCCGTGGGCGGTCTCCGGCACGATCACGGTGGTCCTGCCGTGGTCGCCCTTATCCTCCAGGTACTTCCGGATCATGAGTATGCTCGTGAGCTCGCCCTGGGCGCCGGCCATCGGCTGCAAGGAGACGGCCGGGAGGCCGGAGATCTCGGCCAGAAAGCCCTGGACCTCGTGCATGACCCGCAGGGCGCCCTGTACCTGGTCTTCCGACTGCAGGGGATGGAGCCCGGCGAAGCCCGGCACCGTGGCCGCGGCCTCGTTGGCGCGCGGGTTGTGCTTCATCGTGCAGGAACCAAGGGGGTAGAAGTTCGTGTCTATCCCCCAGTTCTGGCGCGAGAGGTTGGTGTAGTGCCGGATCACGGTCGGCTCGTCCACCTCCGCGAGCCGCGGCCTCTCCTTGCGCCGCGCCTTCTCCGGCAAGACCTCGTCGAGCTTCGTCTCCTCCACGTCGAGCCTCGGGAGGGTGTAGCCGCGCCGGCCCTCCCTTCCCTTGTCCCGGATCAGGTTACCCAGCATTCGCCACCACCTCCACGAAGGCGTCGAGCTCCTTCTTGGTTCTCTTCTCTGTAACCGCGACGAGCATCGCCCCGTCCCCGAGGTCCAGGCCCCCCACGATCCCGTTCTCCAACAACGCCTCGTTGGCTTTCGCTACATCAGGCAACTCGACCGCGAACTCCCAAAGGAAAGGAGCCTCGGGGTAACGTAGCCCGAAGCCTGAAGCCTGAAGCCTGTCGGCCAGATAATGCGCCTTCGAGGCGGAGAGCTCGGCTACCTCGCGCATCCCCTCCGGCCCCATGAGGGCGGCGTAGACGGTCGCGGCCAGAGCCGTGAGCGCCTGGTTGGTGCAGATGTTCGAGTTGGCCTTCGCGCGCCGGATGTCCTGCTCGCGCCCGCGGAGCGTCAGCACGTAGGCGAGCCGGCCCTCCTGGTCAACCGTCTCACCCGCGATGCGCCCCGGGAGCTGCCTCACGAACTCCTTCTTCGTCGCCATGTACCCGGCGTACGGGCCGCCGAAGAGGAGCGGCATCCCCAACGGTTGGGTCTCCCCCACCGCGACGTCCGCCCCGAGGTTGCCAGGGCTCTCCAGCACGGAGAGCGAGATCGGGTCGCACACCGCGACCGCTAGAGCGTCCACCCCGTGCGCCGCCTCGGAGGCGGCCTCGAGGTCCTCGACGATCCCGAAGAAGTTCGGGTTCTGCACGAAGACGCCGGAGACGTCGTCCGGTACCCCCGAGAAGTCCGTGGTGCCGCCCTCGAACGGGAGCTCGACGACCTCGACCCCGTAGGTCTCGACGACTTCGCGGTAGCGTGGATTGAGTCCCGCGGAGACGGCGACCCTCGGGTCCCTCTTCGTCAGTCGGGCGGTCATGAGGGCGGCCTCTGCGACGGCGTTGGAGCCGTCGTAGACCGAGGCGTTGGAGACCTCGAGGCCGGTGAGCTCGGAGATTACGCTCTGGAATTCGAAGACCACCTGCAGGTGTCCCTGGCTGATCTCCGGCTGGTAAGGGGTGTACGAGGTGAGGAACTCGCCCCGGGAGATTATGGGCCCTATGGCGGAGGGCACTATCCTGTCGTAGGCCCCCGCGCCGACGAACATGGGGAGGCCCGCGACGTTCTCTTTGGCCGCCTCGTTCACGTCGGCGAGCGCCTCGTGCTCGGAGAGCGCAGGCGGGAGGTCCAGCTCTCCATCGAACTTCGGCGAGACGTCGGCGAAGAGGTCGTCCAGGGAGTCGACCCCTATGGCCTCCAGCATCTCGGCTATGTCGGCCTCGGTGTGCGGTGTGAATCGCGCCACGCGGTGCTACCCCCTGTTCTCGGGTGGACGTTCCCTTTTTCCGTCCTGTCCCAAAACCTGAGAGTGTTACCCCGTCGGCGCCGGTCCCGGCGAAGCTCGCGGGCCGGACTTTCCAGGACGCCCTCCGGCGCGCGGTCCTTTTGCCTGAGAGATTCGGCCCGTCACCCCACGAGCCTTTCACCTTCGGCGGCCGCCCCCGGGCGGCTCTCTCCCGCGGCCCTCTACGGGCAGAGCAAAGGCTAGCACACCCGGGTCCGGATGTCTCAAGTCTTGCTAGTGCGAACGCCGCAAAGGTGCGCGGACCGCTAGTTCGGGTATGAACCTTTTCGGTGAACATTCAAGGAAGGAGTGGCATCACATGGCGAAGCTCGAGAAAGAGGTCAAAGGGGCCGCAAAGAAGGCCACCAAGGGCAAGAAGACCGGCGGCAAGAGAAAGGGCACGGGAAGCGGAGCCGCCAAGGCCGAGAAGACGGCCAAGAAGCTCCTGAAGTAGACGAGGACCGAACGGAGCCCTCCACGGCGAGGGCGTTATGCGGGTGGGGCCTTTCGCGGTCCCACCTTTTTTCGTCCGTCTCCCCGCGGCTCAGCTATAGGTCTCCGAGGTGACCTGCACCTCGTCGGCGAAGTGGTCGGCTATGTACTTCTCGCCCTCGTCGCAGAAGAGGGTGACTACCGTCTCGAGCTCGGGGTAGGTCTCGCGGACCTTGCGGGCGGCGATCATGTTCGCCCCGCTGGAAGGCCCGACGAAGAGGCCGTAGCGCCGCGCCAGATCCTTCATGCTCTCGACAGCCTCGCCGGAGTCCACGGTGAGGGTGGTATTCACGAGCCGCTGGTGGCGCTGGAAGATGCCGGGCACGAAGCCGTCGGCGATCCCCTCGATGAGGTGCTCCCCCACCTCCCCGCACAGGATGGTCGCCGACTCCGAGGGCTCCATCGCGAAGAGTTTGACCCGCGGGTTGACCTCGCGGAAGGCCTGGCCGACGCCCACCAGGGTGCCGCCGGTGCCTACACCCATGACGAGCGCGTCGGGTACGACGCCTTCGGGGAGCTGCGAGAGGATCTCCGGCCCGAGCCACACGCGGTTCTCTTCCACGTTCCACTCCGACTCGAACTGGGAGGGACAGAAGTAGCCGTCCTGCCGCCCTAGCTCCTTGGCCTTCGCCAGCGCCTCGTTGACGTGGAAGTGCCCAACTTCTAAGACCTCGGCGCCGAAGGCGCGGCTTATGACGGCGCGTTCGCTGGACATCCCCTCCGGCATTACCACGAGCATCCTGTAGCCCTTCACGGCGGCCACCATCGAGAGGGCGTTGCCGGTGTTGCCGCTCGAAGCCTCGACTATCGTGTCGCCGGGTTTTAGGAGGCCCTCCCTCTCGGCCCGCTCGACCATGTACTTGGCAATGCGCGCCTTTATGGAGCCGGAGGGGTTCAGGTACTCGAGCTTGCAGTAGATGCCCTCAACCGGCACCAGCGGTGTATCGCCAATACCGTCGAGCACGCTGGGGACCGCGACCCGATGCCCGCTCGCGTACTTGGTGCTCATCACGGTCCTGCCTCCTCAGCCCCGCATACGCTTCATGGCCGGGTCAAAGAGCGGTTCCTCCGCGACGGTCGCGCCATGGCGCTTGCCGAAGTATTCGATCTCCACCTTCGCGCCCTCCTCCGAGAGCCCGGACGGCAGCCAAGCGTAGGCTATACTCTGTCCGATCGAGTACCCGTAAGCCGCGCTGGTGACGTAGCCGACCGGTCTGCCCTCGGCGTAGACCGGCTCGCTGCCCATGAGGACCACGCTCGGGTCGTCGAGGAGAAGGCACGAAAGTCTGCGCCGCGGGCCTTCCTCTTTGCGCCTCAGCAGCGCCTCTCTGCCGACGAACTCTCCCTTGTCGGGTTTCACCGCGAAACCGAGCCCCGCCTCGTACGGGTCATGTTCGGTGGTCATGTCTGTCCCCCACAGCCGATAGCCCTTCTCCAGCCTCATGCCGCTGAAGGCCCCGCGTCCTGCGGCGATCACGCCGAGCGGCCGTCCCGCC
>DATACV010000190.1:0-2793 GCA_036258875.1 Rubrobacteraceae bacterium | reverse complement strand
GCGCTACTGCTCCTCTCCACCTTCAGGATGCAGGAGAAGGACTAGAAGGCAGATTGCGAAAGGTTCGCGCCTTCCGCGGGGCAAGGCTTTTAGGCACTGAGGCTTTGAGGTATGGGGGTGACCGGGTGCAGCCCCCGACATCCCAAAACCTAAGAGCCTAAAACCTTAGAACCTAACCCCTCGGCACCTCGGGGCTCGGGTGCGTCCCGGCATCGGTCTCTTCCGCCTCTTGCGGCTCGTGCTTGCCCGCCGCGGACGGGTCGGCCTCCTGGCGCAGCTGGCGCAGGATGCCGCCGGACAGCAGGATGTCCCGCTCGCGCGGCGAGTACTCGGCGAGGAGCGTGATCTCACCACCCTCGCCCTTTAGCGGCACCTCTTCGTCCCCGTTCTCGAGGTGCTCGCGGATATCCGCCAGCTCCCACCTCTGCCCCTCCTCGAAGGAATCGTAGTCCGACTCCTCCTTGAGTCGGAGCGGCAAGATGCCCTGGGAGAGTAGGTTGCGCCGGTGGATGCGGGCGAAGCTCTTGGCTATCACTGCCCTTATGCCAAGGTGGAGCGGGGCCAGGGCCGCGTGCTCCCGGCTCGAGCCCTGCCCGTAGTTGTGCCCCCCGACGATAAAGCCGGGCGCCACCTCTTTGGCCTTCTCGTGGTACTCGGGGTCGAAGCGCCGGAAGGTGAACCGCGATATCTCCGGCACGTTCGAGCGGAACGACATGACCTCCACCCCATCGGGCGCGAGGTCGCCCGTCGAGACGTCGTCTTCGACGACGATGGTAACGGTGCCCTCGAGCGAGTCCGGCAGCTCCGGCGCCTCGGGCGGCGGCTTTATGTTCGGGCCGCGCGGGATCTCGATCCCCGAAGCCTCCTCCTCGGGGGCGGGGTCGAGGATCTGGCGGTCGTCCACCGCCGGGTTCGCCGGGGCCTCGGGCAACGCCGGGTAATCCCCGAGCTCGCGCGGGTCCGTGATGACGCCGCGCAAAGCCGTCGCCGCCGCCGTGGTCGGGCTGGTGAGGTAGACCTGGTCCGACTGCGTCCCCGAGCGACCCGGGAAGTTCCTGTTGAACGTCCTCACGCTCACTGAGTCCGAGGGCGGCGCCTGGCCCATCCCGACGCACGGGCCGCACGCCGGCTCGAGCATCCGCGCGCCGGCGCGCACGAGGTCCGAGTACACCCCGGCCTGGGCTATGGAGTCGAGGATCTGCCGACTCCCCGGCGTCACGGTCATGACGAGCCCCGGGTAGACGGTCTCGTCGCGCAAGACCGCCGCCGCGACAGCGAGGTCCTGGAAGCCCGAGTTGACGGAGCTGCCGATGCAGACCTGCGCCGCCTTCGTCCCGGCCACCTCGCTCACCGGCACCACGTTGCCGGGCGAATGCGGCCTGGCGATAAGGGGCTCCAGCTCGTCCAACTCGATGTGCTCGCGCTCGTCGTAGTCCGCCCCCTCGTCGGCGGAGAGCTCGACGAAGTCCTCGGGGCGTTGCTGCATCTCCAGCCACTCGCGCGTACGCTCGTCCGAGGGGAAGATGCCAGTGGTCGCGCCGAGCTCGGCGATCATGTTGCAGATCGTGGTGCGCCCGGTGACGTCTATGTTCGCCACCCCCGGCCCGTAGAACTCGAAGATGCGCCCGAGCCCGCCCCGCACGCCGCGGCGCCTGAGGAGCTCAAGGATCACGTCCTTCGGTGTCACCCAGTCCTGGAAGTCCCCGGTCAGCTCGACGCCGACTACCATGGGCGCCGGGGTCTCGAAGGGCTGCCCAGCCATGACGAGCGCCACGTCGAGCCCGCCGGCCCCGATGGATATAGATCCCAGGGCCCCTGACGAGGTGGTGTGGGAGTCCGCCCCGATGAGGGTCGCCCCCGGGCGTGCGAAACGTTCGACGTGCAGGTAGTGGCAGATGCCGTTCCCGGGACGGGAGTAGTACATGCCGTACCTGGCGGCGAACGCCTGCAAGAAGCGGTGGTCGTCGGGGTTCTTGAAGTCGAGCTGGATGATGTTGTGGTCCACGTACTGGACGGCGAGGTCCACCTTGACCCGCTCGACCCCCATCCGCTCGAACTGCAGGCAGGCCATCGTCCCGGTCGCGTCCTGCAGGAGCGTCTGGTCTATCCTCAGGCCCACCTCCTCCCCCGGATCGAGCGACCCACTCACGCGATGCTCATCGAGGATCTTGGCGACCAGATTATCCGCCACGGCGCAACACCCCCAAGAAGACGCTTACCGCCCCATTCTACACAGCAAAGCGAGGCTTCAGGTTTCAGGGGTTGTTGGCGGGATGGGGTAGCGCGAACGCTACGGAGACTTCGCCGCCGCAAGGGATCAAGCGGCCTTTTCGAAGGCGGAACGGCGCCTGCCCGCCCCTGTCTTGTAGACGGGAATCCTGATGCCTCTGACCTGAAGCCTCGGTTCGGGGGAGGTGGACCACCTGCCCCGAACTGCCCTAGCCGCGCGCGATGCGCTGGTAGACCGCGCGGTACCTGCGGATGGCCTGGCGGAGCTCCTCCGTGGTCTCCTCGCCCGAGTTCCCCTCCGAGAACCGGCCGACCCCCGCGACCACGTCGGCGCGGATGCGCCTGGCCTCCCTGTAGTCGTCGGCGACGTCAGGATGCATGACGGCGAGGCTGCGCTCGGTCTCCTCGTCACTCTGGGAAGGGTCGGAGACGAAGTTGCGCTCCTCCAGGATCTCCATGACGGTCCGGTCGGCCAGCTCGATGGACCTCCCGGGGTTGTCCACGAAGACCCGCTCGACCTCGCTCCACCGCTCCTCGTAGCGCCCTCGGCTCTCCTCGGAGAGC
>DATACV010000189.1:0-2834 GCA_036258875.1 Rubrobacteraceae bacterium | reverse complement strand
AGACGCAGGCCGAGCTGGCGCATCCCGTCCGTCGGCTGGATGAAGGTGCGGCCAACGTAGCGGTTCTTTATGAGCCCTTCGGCGTAGGGTATGCCGCTCCGCTTCGAGTACCCGACGGCGGCCGAGATCCCCGAGTCAGGGACCGGTATGACGACGTCGGCCTCGGCCGGAGCCTCCTCCGCGAGCAGCTCCCCCATCCTCCCTCGCGCGCCAGCGACCTCCCGCCCGTCGAAGCGGGAGTCGGGGCGGGCGAAGTAGACGTACTCGAAGACGCAGAGCGCGGGGCGGGGGCTCTCTCCACGGAAGCTTGTGAGGCCCGAGTCGTCCACGACGACGACCTCGCCCGGAGCCACCTCGCGCAGGAAGCGGGCGCCGATGATGTCGAGACCGCAAGTCTCGCTAGAGACGGCGTAGCCGCCCTCGACCTCGCCGATGCACAGGGGCCTGAAGCCGTGCGGGTCGCGGAAGGCCACGAGCTTGTCGCGGAAGACCATCGCCACCGAGTAGGCGCCCTCGAAGCGCCGCATCGCCGCCTGTACCGCCTCGCCGACGGACCGGCCCTGCTCCAGCTCCTTGACTGCCGCCGCGGCGATAAAGGTAGTGTCCGAGGTGGAGTTGAACTCGAAGCCCTCCTCCACGAGCTCCTCACCGAGGGTCACGGCGTTCACCAGGTTCCCGTTGTGAGCTACGGCGACGTTGAGCTCGCCGCGGCCGTGGAACTCGGGCTGGGCGTTCTCCCACGAGGCCGAGCCCGTGGTCGAGTAGCGGACGTGGCCGAGGGCTATGTGGCCGCACTCCAGCGAGGCCAGCCTCCGCTCGTCGAAGACCTGGGAGACGAGGCCCATGTCGCGTACCACCGTCGTCCGCTCGCCGTCGGAGACGGCGATCCCCGCCGACTCCTGGCCGCGGTGCTGCAGAGCATAGAGGCCGAAGTACGTGCGCTGGGCCAGCTCCCCCTCCAGCTCGCGCGAGTACAGCCCGAAGACCCCACACGCCTCTTTCGGCTTCCCGTTGTCTCGAAGACCTTCGCTCAAAGAGCCAACCCTCCCGATCTCAGATCCTGTCCAGCTCGGCGACCGTGCGCTCACCCCGGACGTTGCCCGTGTTGAGCGTCGAGGCTGGCTCGAAGAGCAGCACGTGCGCCTCCTCGTCGGCCACGGGGCGGTGCTCGACGCCGCGCGGGACGATCACGAACTCGCCCTCCTCGACGAGGACGCTCCGGTCCCGTAACTCCAGCCGGAAACGTCCCTTCACGACCAGGAACAGTTCATCCTCCTCGTCGTGGTGGTGCCAGACGAACTCGCCGAGTAGCTTGACCAGCTTGACGTGCTGGCCGTTGAGCTCACCCACGATCTTCGGGCTCCAGCGCTCGTCGAAGAGCGCAAGTTTGCCCTTGATGTTCACCTTGTCCACATTCAATGAGCCACCTCCGCTCCTCCGGGCGCGCCGAAGAGATCACGCTCGTAAGCCCCCCGCAACTCGTCGAGGCTCAAATCGACGAAGCCGGGCACCTTGAAGGAGTCACCGCCGGTAGTGCCGACCTGATCGTAGGGGACCTGTGCCTCGCCCAGGGCATTTTGCAGATCGTCCCAGCGCCCCGGCGCCGCTACGATCAAGAAGTGGCCGCTCAACTCCCCGAAAAGCTCGACATCGGCGCGCCTCTCGCTGATGATCTCAACCAGGAACTCGTTGATCTCGATACCGATCCCGCCGGCCAGCGCCATCTCTGCCAGCGCGACCAGCCATCCCCCACCCGAGACATCGTGCGCGGTGTCCACGATCCCCTCGGCAACGAGACGGCGCACGAGGTCACTGTAGAACTTGTCGCCGGCGAGATCGGGACGCGGCGGAGCCCCGGACACCTTATCGTGGATTATCTCCAGGTATTCGGAGCCAGCGAGCGAAGGGCTCCAGAGACCACTTCCGAGGCTCACCACCTCGTCGCCCCCGCGCTTGAAGCTGGGGGTGGCATGCTGGCACACGTCCTCGAATACGCCGACCATCCCCACGACTGGCGTCGGGTAGACCGCCCCTGCCTCCGTCTCGTTGTAGAGGCTGACGTTGCCGCTGACGACGGGGGTGCCGAGGGCCTCGCACGCCTCGGCCATGCCCTCGATGCACTCGGCGAGCTGGTAGTAACCCTCCGGCTTCTCCGGGCTGCCGAAGTTGAGGCAGTTGGTTATCGCGACCGGCTCCGCCCCGACGCACGAGATGTTGCGGTACGCCTCGGCGACCGTTGCTGCGCCGCCGCCGCGCGGGTCGAGGTAGCAGTGGCGGCCCCGACCGTCGGTGGTGAGGGCGTAGCCTAGCTTCGTACCCTTGATCCTCATAACGGCGGCGTCCGCGCCGGGGGCGACGACGGTGTCGGCTCCGACCTCGTGGTCGTACTGCTCGAAGATCGAACGCCGCGAGCACAAATTCGGGTGCGCGAGCATCCGGAGGAGGACCTCGTTGTAGTCTTCGGGCTGCGACAATGACCCGAGATCTAGCTCCTGAACCTCGTCGAGGTACGATGGCCTGACGACCTCCCGCTCGTAGATGGGGGCGTCGGCGAGGTGTTCTGCGGGGACGGAGCCGACGCTCTCCCCACCGCTCTTCACGCGTAGGTCTCCGTGCCCGGCCACGTGCCCGACCACGGCGCCGACCAGCCCGTAGTGCTCGGCGAGACCGAGGACCCGGTCGGCTTTATCCGGCTCGACGACAGCGAGCATCCTCTCCTGGGACTCGGAGATCACAACCTCGTAGGGCTCCATCCCGCTCTCGCGCAGGGGGACCTTCTCGGTCTCTATCTCGATCCCAACCCCGCCCTTGGCAGCCATCTCCGAGGCCGAGGA
>DATACV010000188.1:0-6350 GCA_036258875.1 Rubrobacteraceae bacterium | reverse complement strand
GCCCAGGTCGCCCATCATCTCGGCCAGCCACGTGCTCCCGCTGCGCGCGACGCAGAAGATCCAGACGATGTTGGCGGGGTCGACGCCTCCCCCATCGAGGTCGGGGGTCGCGCGCCCCCTGGATCTCACCCTGGCCGACCTTACAGCCACGGCGGCCAGCCGGCGCCTCGTGGTGGCCAGCCGCGGGTACCTGGCGGCGGCCCGGCGCCAGATCCAGCGCGCCCTCTGTCCCACCTGTAACCTGGAAAGCATAACCGTCTCCTCTCGTTCTTCTTACGCCGCGCCGGCAACCCAGAATATACGCATTCTCCCACCGGGTGAACAGGGGCCGCTCCCCGCTCGCGAGGGCGCCCTGGTGGCAACCCGGGGTATCCTTTGTTAGTTTTGGAGCGGTAGATACGCTGCAGAACGGGGAGGTTCCGTGCGTACCAGGATTCCGGCGGCAGTGCCATTCTTGATCTTGCTCCTCTTTCTCCTCGGCTCCCTCGCGGCCTGCGGCGGCGGCGAGCAGTCCGGGGACGGCGGTTCGCAGGGGGGCGAACAACAGGGAGGGCAACAGCAGGAGGGGCAACAGCAGGGGGGCGGACAACAGGCCGATGACCAGGGGAAGGCGCCGCAAAAGATAGCGCTCGGGACTATCCAGAGCGTGGATCCCGAGCGCAGAAGGGTAGTCCTGAAGCCCGATTTCGAGGCTCAGGGTGGGGACCAGATAACGTTCAACGTCCGCAAAAACGCCGATGTCCGGGTCAACGACCAGGAGGCGGAGCTCGCGGACGTCCAGCAGGGGCAGTCGGCCCAGATCGAGTACGTCACCAAGAACGAGGTGAACCGGGCGACCGCCGTGGAGATAGTGGGGGGCGGGTGATCCGGGACCGGTGATAGTCCCGGCCGAAGAGCCGTGAAGGTCCTTCTCACGGGGGCCACCGGCCTGCTCGGCGGCGCGCTCCTGGACCTGCTGCTCGCGAACAGGCACGAGGTGCGCTGCCTGGT
Source organism: Rubrobacteraceae bacterium (assembly GCA_036258875.1). GTDB lineage: Bacteria > Actinomycetota > Rubrobacteria > Rubrobacterales > Rubrobacteraceae > JALYGY01. Next base: position 5,360 of record DATACV010000188.1, on the reverse strand, counting down.
GCGCGAGGGCTCCTCTCGGGCCTCGCTGCTCGACCCGCGCCGCACAGAGCTCTTCCGCGGGGACGCGGGCGACGCGGCCGCGCTCGCGCGGGCGCTCCCCGGCGTGGACGCGCTGGTGCACGTCGCGGGGATCGAGTACTCCCCCGCGGTCCTGGAGGCGGCGCGCGGGAGGAGGGATCTGCGCCTCGTCGTGGTCGGCAGCACGAGCGCGCACTCGGCCTACCCCTTCCGGGCCGGCCCGAAGCTGCGGATGGAGGATCTCGTGCGCGCAAGCGGGCTCGCGTACACCATCGCCCGGCCGTCCATGATCTACGGCTCCGAGCTGGACAAGAACGTGCACCGCCTCCTGCGCTTCCTGGACCGCTCGCCCGTCTTCCCGATGTTCGGCTCGGGGGAGAACCTCTGGCAGCCTGTCTATTACGAGGACTGTGCCAGGGGCCTTTACGAGGCCCTCGTGCGGCCGGCCGCCGTCGGGCAGAGCTACGACCTGCCCGGCGCCGAGCCCCTGACCTACCTCGAGATGGTCAGGACCGCCGCGGGCACTCTAGGGAGGAAGCCCCGCATCGTCCGGGTGCCGCTCGAGCCAGCGCGCCGCGTCCTCGCCGCGGCGGAGGCCCTGCGGCTCCCGCTTCCGGTCAGATCCGAGCAGGTGCTCAGGCTCAGGGAGGACAAGGCCTACCCCTACGACAAGGCGAAGCGGGAGCTCGGCTACGCGCCGCGCACCTTCGGGGAGGGTGTGGCGCTCGAGGCGGCGCGCCTCAGAGAGCTCGGGCTGGTGCGGTCGTGAGCGTGGTCGCGGGCGGGGTGGCGTTCCTGGTGGCGGGGACCCTCGTCCCGCTGCTCGTGGGCTTCGCCGTAGGGCGGAACCTGCTTGACGTGCCCAACCTGCGCAGCTCGCACGAGGTCCCCACCCCGCGGCTCGGGGGGGTCGCGATAGTGCTCGCGACCTGGTCCGGGTTCGCCATCCTGCGTCCCGAGGGAGCATGGCCGCTGCTCGTGGCTGCCACCCTGATCGGGGCCGTCGGCCTCGCCGACGACCTCTCGGACCTGCACTTCGGCGCGAAGGCCGCGGCCCAGACCCTCGTCGCAGCCGGGCTGCTGCTCCTCTACCCGCCCGAGGTCATCTCCGAGGCCCCCGGAGCCTGGGGTGTCGCGGGGCTCGCCATCGGGGTGCTCTGGATCGTGGCGCTGTCCAACGCCTTCAACTTCATGGACGGCATAGACGGGTTTATCGGGGGGGTAGCGATCGTCGACGCGTTATTCCTCGTGGCGCTGACGGGGGAGGCGTTCCTGCCAGCCCTGATCGGGGCTTCCGCCGGGTTCCTGGTGTGGAACATAAACCCGGCCTCGATCTTCCTCGGCGACGCGGGGTCCTACTTCCTCGGCTTCGGTCTCGCGGCGGCCGCGCTGTACGCCCCGGTGCCGGAGAGCGGCTGGACGCCGCTCGGGTTCGTCGCGGGCGTCCTCGTCTTCACGCCGCTCCTGTTCGATACCGCGTACACCCTCGCAAGACGGCTGCGAACGGGCGCCGGCAAGAACATCTTCTCCGCCCACCGAGAGCACATCTACCAGCGGATAACGCCAAGCCCCGCTATGCACAGGCGCACGAGCAACCTCTACTATGGGGCCAGCGTCGTAGCGGGTTTCGCGGCGTTGCTCGTGGTGGGGGGCGGCGCCTCGACGCTCGCCGGCATCGTCATCGCCCTCGCCTGCTGCGCCGTCCTCGCGATGCTGCCGCGGCTGGTCAGGCTCTAGGCTACAGGCATCAGCAGAAACGGTTCGAGGGCGAGCCTCCTCTCGAACACGAGCCCCTACCTGGAGCCTGACCCTGATGCCTGAAACCTCGTGCAGGCTCGTTGCTGAAACTCGGTAGCTAAACTAGAATGTAGCTCTATGTGGCTTTTCCAGAGGATGGGGGAGCGGCTCGCGCGGCCGGCCGGTTGGGCGCAGCGGGCCTTCCGGCAGTCACCGCCCGCCTTCAGGCGCGGGGCGGCGATGCTGGTGGACGCCGCGATAGTCATCGAGTCGTTCGCCGTGGCGCTGCTCTTCAGGTTCAACGGCAGGGTGCCTGGAGAGTTCTGGGTCATGTTCTGGCCGTTCGCGGTCTTCGCGGCGCTGGCGTTCGTGTTGCTGCTCAACGAGAGCGGGGTCTACCGGAGCATCCTGCGCTACACCGGCATCTACCAGGGCGTCAGGGTAGCGAGCGCGACCGCCATAGCCGCCGGCGGGCTCTTTATCGCGAACTTCGTGGTGGGACCTTACGGCGTCGGGCTCATAGAACCCAACCCCGTGCCGCTCTCCGTGATCCTCGTCGGGGCGATCCTGGCCTACTTGCAGCTCGTCGCCGTGCGTCTCTACCCGCGGGTCTTCTACGAGATGTCCCTGCGGGAGGTGGGACGCCAGACGCGGGCGGCCATAGTGGGCACCGAGGAGGCGGGGGTGGCGCTCGCGGGGCACATCTGGCGCTCGGCCACGATGGAGACGCAGGTCGTGGGCTTCATAAGCGGCTCACGCGAGGAGGTGGGGAGGCACATAGAGGGCGCGCCGGTCCTCGGGGTGGTAGAGGACCTCGAGGGGCTCATCACCAGGCACGGCATAGACCAGGTAATAGTCGCGAGCCCGCAGGCCAGCCGGGAGGAGATGGATTGGATCTGGCGCACCTCCACCCGGGCCTCGGCCGAGGTGAAGGTAATGCCGGACCTCGGCGAGGTCCTGGCCGAGGGGACGATCAAGCTGCGCGAGCTCCAGATAGAGGACCTCCTTGGCCGCGAGCCCGTCGACATAGACCTCGACGCCCTCTCCGGCTACATCAACGGCAAGCGGGTGCTCGTGACCGGCGCCAGCGGCTCCATCGGCAAGGAGCTCTCGCACCAGATCTCGCGCCTCGGCCCCGCCAAGCTGATACTGCTCGACCGCGACGAGAGCGGGCTCTACTACCTGAACCAGGAGCTGAGGCGGGAGGACTTCTACGACGCCGAGGTCTTCGTCGGCGACGTGACCATTCCCGAGCGCGTGAGCTTCGTCTTCGAGCGCCTCAGGCCGCAGCTGGTCTTCCACGCCGCCGCCTACAAGCACGTCCCGATGATGGAGCTGCAGGCGACCGAGGCCATAACCAACAACGTCTTCGGCACCCGGAACGTCGCAAGAGCCGCCGGCGCCTACGGGGCCTCCAAGTTCATCAACGTCTCCACGGACAAGGCAGTAAACCCGGTCAACGTGATGGGCGCGACCAAGAGGCTCTCCGAGATGCTGGTCAAGGAGATAGCTGACGCGTATCCCGAGACGGTCTACGCCTCCGTCCGCTTCGGCAACGTGCTCGGCAGCCGTGGGTCCGTCGTCCCCACCTTCAAGCAGCAGATAGAGGCAGGCGGCCCCGTGACCGTCACCCACCCCGAGATGATCCGGTACTTCATGACCATCCCCGAGGCGGTCTCCCTTATCCTGCAGGCGGGCGCGATGGCCGACGGCTACGGCACCTACGTCCTGGAGATGGGCCGCCCCGTGCGCATCACCGACCTCGCGAGGAAGATGATCGAGATCATGGGCGCCCCCAACGTCCAGATCAAGTTCATCGGCCTGCGTCCCGGCGAGAAGCTCAAGGAAGAGCTCTTCGAGGAGGGCGAAGAGCGCACCCAGACCGACCACCCCATGGTCTTCAGGCTCCTCTCGGAGAACATGGGCCCGACCGAGGACTCGGACCTCTCAGACCTTGTGGACAAGATGGTCTTTCTCGCCAAGAGCCAGGAGGTGGGCAGCTCGCTCGAGCTTCTGCGCCGGGCCGTCCCGAACTACGCGGCGGCTGACCTGCCGGAGACCCGCCAGGAAGGACTTAACTACCCTCCGCAGTGGTAGCACGCAACCTCCCTGCGGTCGGCGGCTTTCAGCCCGCTACGCCCTCGCTCGTCAGCTCGCTTCGGCCCGGCTTCGCTTGGCCTCGCTTTCAGCTTCTCTGCTTTCGAACCTTCCCCGACACGTTTCGTGCGGCCGCCTCGGACGGCGTGCCGGGCCGCGGTAGGGACGGCTTGCTGACGAGCGAAGCCCGTCAGGGCTGAGCGTGCTGACGAGGCGCCCGGCGAAGCCGGCGCCGTGCTGAAAGCTGCCGACCGCAGGGAGGCCGCGTGCTGACGAGCGAAGGCGCCAGCCTGAGCGTGCTGAGTGCTAACTCTCTCTGCGGCCCCGTACTCCCAGGTACGTCATGTAGACGCCGATGATGATGAAGATGACGATGATCGGGAAGTGCAGCAGGGCGAGATAACGGTCGTCTTGCAGGTCGTTGGCGTACCAGGTGTAGGCGCGGGTGATCCAGGAGAACAGCGTGAAGAGACCCGCCGCCAGAAGAAGGTTCGACTGGAGTCTGGAGAGCTTCATGATGGCACAGAGTGTACCAGGGCATCTCCACCCACGATGTGTGGCCGCTCCAACTAGCCACAAACATGCGCAAAGGTTATACTGCGCGTAACAGTTAAGCGTGGTTTGCAACTGCAAGTACCTGACGTATAGTGCTTACGGAGGCGAGGACTTTGGCAGAGTTGAAGCAGCGCACTCTCGACGAGGTAAAGGCGCTAAGCAAGGACGAGGCCGTCGAGATCATGCGCCAGGCCGGCATAGTGGGGGCCGGGGGCGGCGGCTTCCCTACCTACTTCAAGTGGAAGAACCCGCAGCCGCGCCTGATCGTCAACTGCACTGAGTCGGAGCCTGGCTACTGGGCGGACAAGATGCTCCACCGCGAGTACTTCGACGAGTTCCTCGAGCTCTACGACGCGATGAAGGCGATCTTCGGGATAGAGCAGATCATCATGGGCGTCCACTTCAAGGACGAGGAGTGGTTCTCGCGCTACGACGAGAACGCCGATGGGCTCTACGAGGTGGTACACGTCGCGGACAAGTACTCGATGGGCGAGGAGAAGACGCTCATCAAGAACATCTTCTACGAGGAGAAGGAGAAGTGGGTGCCCCGCCGCGTCGAGCTGCCCGACGGCAACAAGCGCCCTGGCCTCCCGCTCGACGCCGGACACATCGTCAACAACTCCGAGACCCTGCTCAACATCTACAACGCGCTCTTCTTCGGCAGGCCGGTGACCACCAAGTACCTCCAGGTCTTCGGCCCCGACCTGCCGCTCAAGCTCTACGAGACTCCTTTAGGGGCGTCGGCCACCGAGCTGGTCTCTTTGGCCGGCATCGACGTCGAGGCCGAGGCCGGCAAGCTCTCCGTCATCGACGGCGGACCTTACCTCAACGAGATGGGCATCGAATCGCTGGGAGAGGGCGACGCCTTCGTTCGCCGCACCACCAACGGCTTCCTCGTCATCCCGAAGGGCGTGGCGAGCAAGGAGTACGCCGACATCAAGACCAAGCGCCCC
>DATACV010000187.1:0-6151 GCA_036258875.1 Rubrobacteraceae bacterium | reverse complement strand
GACCACCACCCCGTTCCCGATGGTGCACACCACCCCCTCGCGCACGATGCCCGACGGGACCAGGTGCAGCTTGAACTCCTCCTCGCCGACCCGCACCGTGTGCCCGGCGTTGTTCCCCCCCGAGTAGCGCGAGACGTACCTGACGTCGGAGGCTAGAGCGTCGCACACGCGCCCCTTGCCCTCGTCCCCCCACGCCAGCCCAAGGACGACCGTCGCCGTCACAGCATTGCCTCCCAGGGGATCGAGGGTACGCCGGGACGACTCTCGCGAGATAGGTAGGGTCGGGGACTGGTGTCTACCGTCCGCCGATCGAGGCCGCCGCTCTCTGCCACGCTTGCAGCGTAGCACATAGATTTAACGTTTTGAAATGCGCCTCGCTACTGGCCCTGGTCTACTATGTTCTGGAGCTCCGCCTGAAGGCTCTCGAGCGCCCGCTCGACGGGGACCTCGCCCTTGAGGGCGGCGTTGAACTGCTCGGCCATCGCTAGCGACATGTCCGAGTAGTAAGGCGAGACCGGGCGGGGACGGGCGTTCTCCAGCGACTCCCGGCCCAGCCTCGCGACCGGCAGCTCGCTGAGCACCTCCTCGTCCTCGTAGAGGGCCCGCAGGGTGGGCAGGCGCGCGCTCTCGAGCGCGAAGGTCCTCTGCTGCTCGGGGGCCGTCATGTACTCGATAAAGGTCCAGATCTGGTCCAGCTTCTCCTCGGCGGTGGAGTTGACCATGAAGTTCCACCCGCCCAACCCCGAGAAGCTCTTGTCGCCCTCGTCGGCTACCGGGAGCGACGCGATGTCCACCTGATCCGGCCTCACCCGCGAGGTCTCGGGGTCGGAGAGGAGCCCGTAGACGAAGGGCCAGTTGCGCATGAACACGACGTCGCCGTTGGTGAAGGCGGCCTGCGACTCCTGCGTCGTGTAGTCGCCGGAGGCCTCGGGCGCTATCCCGTCGACTATCATGGACCTCCGCAGGGTGAGCCCCTGCGCCGCCTCGGGACTGTCTATCACGACCGTCTCCCCGTCGAGGACGTCTCCCCCGGCGTTCCAGATGTGTTCGAGGGCGTCCACCACCCCACCCTCGTCCTGGCTACCCTGGAAGACGTAGCCGAACCTCGTCCCCGCATCCCGCTGCACCTTCTCGGCCATCTCCTTCATCTCGTCCCACGTCACCGGGGGCTCGGAGAAGCCGGACCGCTCCAGGAGGTCCTTGCGGTAGTAGAACATACCGGCGTCCGTGAACCAGGGCACACCCCAGACCTTGCCGTCGTACTGCACGGACCCGAGCGGCCCTTCGAGGTAGTCCTGCCGCATACCCTCCGTGAAGCGGTCGGAGAGGTCGACGATCCAACCGTTGGCGGCGAACTGCGCGGGCCAGATGACGTCCCCGCCTATCAGGTCCACGGTCGACTGGCCAGACTGCAACTCGGCCTGTATCTGCTCCAGGTAATCGGCGCTCAACGCGGGCATCTCGCGCCACTTGACCTGGATCTCACCCCTGTTCTGGCGGTTGAAATCGTCGATGAGCTTCTGCAAGCCCCCCGCCTCGTCGGGCGTGAAGGCGAAGGTGATGGTGGTCGCCCCGCCGGCCTGCTCGCCGCCCCCGCCGCAGCCCGCGGCGCCGAGCAGGGCCGCCCCGGCCAGCCCGGCACCACCCAGCCTCAAGAACTGTCGGCGGCTGATCCCTCGACGGGCGTACGCCCGACGCGCCACGTTGCGGTCCACGGCTCGCTCCTTCCCCTATTCGACGGCGGTAGCATACACGGCCTCGCATCCTAGCGTGTCGACCGCCCTGCCACGGCCAGCCCAGCTCGTGCTCTACGACACCAAAGTCCAGGGTGACGAGCTCGGGCTCGTGCCGTCACGCTCCACGAAGCTACTCGAAGAGGACTACGGGTTCCCTGTAGTAGCGGATGCGGTTCTCGTTCCAGAGCCTCTCGACGAAAGCGCGGAGCTCGGCGTTGCGGGTCGGGGCATCTCCGTTACGCATCTTCTCGAGGGGGTAGCGGACGTTGAGGACCCGCTCCCGTACGCGGAAGCGGGTTATGCCGGCGGGCAGCACGGCCCCACAGCGCACGATCTCGACGAGCTCGCGGGGGGCGAAGGCGCGGTAGCGGATAATGGCCTCCCCCTCGGCGAGCCTGACGGGCCCTTCGGGCTCGACGCGGCGCACTACCACGCCCTTGGGGTAGAGCGCCTGCATGGCCCACAGGGCGCGTACCTCCGCGGCCAACCCCTCCTCGCGGGACCGGAGGAAGACCTTCGCGCCCTCGGGCGTCTCTACCTCGGCGAGGGGCGCGTCTGTGGGCTCGTCTGTGACCCGGATCTCCCCCAGGCCTTCGAACGCGTTCAGGCCGACGCCGTCGAGGAGGTGGGCCCAGCTCTCCGCCTTCTCCGGGGGCTCGACGAACTGGGCCAGGGCGAGACGGCATCCCAGCTCCTGGAGGGCGCGCACGAGGTGGGCGCCGTCCAGCACCAGGCAGCAGTCCCCCTGCGAGGAGACGATCACGGGGTTGCGCTGCTCCTCTTCGGTGTCGATGCGCGCGCGCAGGCGGAGAAGGCGGTCCTTATCGTGGGCCTCGTGCAGGATCAGGTCCCCTACCCCCACGAGGCGGAGGTCTTCGAGCGAGGAGATCACGCCTTCAGCGCCTGGGGACCCTCTCGTCGTAGACGTCCCCGCCGCGGCGGCCCCACAGGAAGTCGAGCACGACGAACCCGCCGAAGAAGAAGAGCGCCAGGATGAGGAAGAACCCCAAGACGCTCAGCAAGAGGAGGATTGTGTCCAAAGCTCCTGGCCTTTCCGTGAGAAGATCCGCCGCGAGTGGTCGGGACGGCCGGATTTGAACCGGCGACCACTCGGCCCCCAGCCGAGTGCGCTACCAGACTGCGCCACGTCCCGACGCGTCCTGTCTGCACGCCCAATAATATCAGACCCTCCCCGTGCTATCATCGCCACCCGTGGCGCGCGCGGCATCCTACATAAGGACCGACCCGGAGGGCGAGCTGCCCGGAGCGGAGGAGCAACGCGCCGCCGTATCCGCCTACGCCGCCGAGCACGGTTACGAGCTCGTCGCGGCCTACGAGGACCTCCGCGCCCCCGGCAACCTCCTCTACCACCGGCCCGGTATCAAGGCGGCGATAAACAACATCAAGGAGCTCGAGGACTGGGAGGTGCTCGTCGTCGCCTACCCCCGCTGCGTCTCCGACACCGACTCCGCGCTGCACGAGTTCGTCCACAAGTTCTCACTCTACGGCAACCGCCTGGAGAGCCCCGCGCGTTCCTGGGACGAGTTCCTCTCCGCCATGAAGGCCTACCGGCGCGAGATGAGCCGGCGCTGAGCGCCCGAGTCCCACAAGGTGAAGGTTTGTTAAACGGCGCCTCGGTCCGGTAGTATAGGCGGGTGAGCTTCATCCTGACCGTCATCGGCCTCGTCCTTCTCCTCGGATCGCTGGCGGCCGTCTGCTTCGGGATCTTCATGTCGATGGACGCGAAGAACCGCGAGACCGGACGCTTCTTCGCCGTGTGGTGGGTGCCTGCCGCGGCGGCGTCGAGCGGCGTGCTGATGCGCGACGTCGTCACCTTCTCCGTGGGGATCCTCTGCTTCCTGGTGGCGGGGGCGGCCTTCGGCCTCCGCGGCGCGGCGTGGCGGAAGCCGGTAGCCAGGCGTACGCGCGAGGTTCGCCGCGGCTCCTCCGGCAAGGCCAAGAACCAGAACCGGGCTGCCTCCTAGGGCCCAGACGAGGTCCGGTATACTGGGCACCGAGAGCGCCTCTGGGGATGCTCGCGGGGAGAACCGGGCGTCCGGTGTACGGGGGGCTGGAAGGGGAGGAAAGGAGCAAGACCGTTGGGGCTCATCCGCACGATACTCGCCCTGATCATCCTGCTGATCCTGGTCCACGTGGGCCTCTACTACATGGACGTCAGGCAGGGCGGTAACCAGCTGGTCGCCGCCATCTACAGCCTCGGGACGTTGCTCGAGTCCCCGGCGTTTCTGCTCCTGAGCGCCATCTCTTCTACGGGGCGGGTGCGGGTGGACCCGAGCGGCTTCTACGTCGTCGCGCTCACCGCGGCCGCTGGCTACTTCGTACTCTACCTGCTGCTCGGCGTCGGCCGGCGAGGCTAGCACGCCGCCCGGCTGCAAGCCGGTCACCTTTCAGCACGCTACGCCCTCTTGCAGAGGGCTCCGCTCGTCAGCCCGCTCAGGCTGACGCCTTCGCTTGTCAGCACGCATCGGCCTGGCTAAGGCCAGCCCTCGCTCTCGGCTTCTTTGCTTTGGGGCCTTCCTCGACGTGCATCGCGCGGGCGCTTCGGATGGTGCGTCGGAGCGCGGCTAACCACGCCTGCTGAAATGCTGGCAAGCGAGGGCCTTGCTACTGACGAGCGAAGCCCTTTAGGGATGATCGGGCTGAGATGCTATCATGCCCTTCCTTGTGAGTTGGAGGGGTACAAGCACGCGCCATGCGCCGCGCGCCCGGGCGGTAGCCGTGGGAGGCCGTGGGCTTACGCGTCATGCCGTCAGCGCCCCGGAGAGCCGCGCCTGGAGGCCGGCCAGCTCCCTGCCGTACATGCCCGGCCTCGACGGGCTGCGCGCGCTCGCGGTCATCGCGGTGCTCCTCTACCACGGCGGGCTGGCCTGGCTCCCTGGCGGCTTTCTCGGCGTCGAGGTCTTCTTCGTGATCAGCGGCTACCTGATCACCGCGCTGCTGCTGGCGCAGTGGCGGAGGCTCGGGCGCGTGGACCTCAAGGCGTTCTGGCTCGGCCGGGCGCGCCGGTTGCTGCCGGCGCTCTACGTGCTCCTGATCGTCACGCTCGCCTACGCCGTGGTGTTCCTGCCCGAGGAGGTCGCCGGGCTACGCGAAGACGCGCTCGCGGCCTTCGGGTACGTGACCAACTGGTACCTCGTGCTCGGCCACGAGTCGTACTTCGAGGCGATCGGCCGCCCCTCGCTTCTGAGGCACCTCTGGTCGCTAGCGGTCGAGGAGCAGTTCTACCTTCTGTGGCCGCTCTTGCTCGCCCTGAGCCTGAGCGTGGGCGCCGTCGCCTGGCGGCGGCGCCGGGTGCTGCTGCTCGCGCTCATCGGCGCGGCGGCCTCGGCCCTGCTGATGGGCTTACTCTACGAGCCCGGGGTGGACCCCTCGCGCCTGTACTTCGGCACCGACACGCGGGCCACGGGTCTGCTCATCGGGGCCGCGCTCGCCTGCGTGTGGGCGCCGTGGCGGTTCGGGGTCGCGGGTCGCGGCAACCGCTCGGCAGCCGCCCACCGCCTCCTACTCCAGCGCGGGCGGCGCGGCTGGGTGCGCCGCCGGTGGGGCTGGATGGCCCCTCTCTTCCTCGACCTCGCGGGGCTCGCCGCGCTCGGCGGGCTCGTCTTCCTGTGCGCGCGCCTCGGGGAGTTCGATCCCCTCCTCTACCGCGGCGGCCTGGCCTGCGTCGCGCTCGCCAGCGCCGTCGTGATCATGGCCTCGGCACACCCCTACGCGCGCCTCGGCAACGGCCTGCTCGGCAGGCAACCGCTGCGCTGGATCGGGGAGCGCTCGTACGGCATCTACCTGTGGCACTGGCCGGTCTACATGGTGACGCGTCCTCACCTCGACGTGCCCCTGGACGGGCTGCCGCTGCTGGCGCTGCGGCTCGCGGTCACGCTCGCGCTCGCCGAGCTCTCCTACCGCTACGTCGAGATGCCGGTCCGGCGGGGCGCGCTGGGACGGGCGTGGCGAACGCTGCGCGCGTCGCAGGGACCCCAGCGCCGGCGGCTCACCGCGCTTTGGGCCGGGGCCGCCGCACCCATTCTGGCGCTGTGCGTGGCGCTAGGCGTGGTGGTCTCGCAGGCCGAGCCGCAGGAGCCACCCTCCTACCTCCGCTCCGGGGCGGCGCTCCACACCGAGACGACCTCACGCTCTGCCGTAGCCGGCGAGAAGACGACCCTGGAGACCGGGACCGTCGCCTCGGAAGGCGAGAACCTCGCGATCGCGCGCCGCTCGGCAGCCTCCGGCGCGGCGGACCGGGAGGCCGAAGCAGCCGCCGCAGCGGGAGAGAAGAAGGAGAAGAAGGAGAACGCGGGCGCGGAGACAGCCGTCGGTCCGGTAAGCGCGGTAGGCGACTCGGTGATGCTCGGCGCCGCCGAGAAGCTCGGAAAGACCGTGCCGAACGTCGTGACCAT
>DATACV010000186.1:0-3911 GCA_036258875.1 Rubrobacteraceae bacterium | reverse complement strand
CTACCGGGAAACCGGCGATGACGAGCTCCCCGGCCTCCCCTTCCACGGCGCTCAGGCGCGTCTCGGCGGCCACGACGCCGTCGAGCCCGGACGCCACAACGGTCTGGAACCCCTGCTTCATACTCCCTCTTTCTCTCGGCTCGACAGGATTGTAGAAGGCTTGAGGACGTTTATCAATATTGATTTTATGATCAATATTCGGTAACGTGTTGGAGGATGGGACACGTACTTGTGGAGGTGGCATGGGGGAGGCGCGGCATCTCACGGCGCGGGAGGCGGCGGCGGAGCTGGGGGTGAGCGTGGCGACGCTGTACGCGTACGTGAGCCGGGGCATGATCCGTTCGGAGGCCGGCGTGGGGCGCAGCCGGCGCTACCGGGCCGAGGACGTGCGGCGGCTCAAGCAGCGCAAGGAGCGGAGGCGGGACCCGGATGCGGCTGTCGAGGGGGCGTTGAGCTGGGGCACGCCGGTGCTGGAGTCGGCCATCACGCTCGTCACCGACGACGGGCTCTACTACAGGGGAAGGGACGCGGTGGCGCTCTCGGCAGGGAGCACCGTCGAGGAGGTGGCGGCCCTGATCTGGACCGGAGATCCCGGAGAGGCAGCGCGACTGTTCTCCGGGGATCCACCGGAGGTTCCGCGGCGCGTTCGAGATGTGGTGGGCGGCCTGCCGCCCATCGAAGCCTTCCAGGTCTTGCTCTTGCTGGCCGGCGCCGGGGACCCGGCGGCCTACGACCTGCGTCCCGAGGCCGTGGCCCGGACCGGCGCCCGCATCCTGCGCCTGATGGCGAGCTCCGCAACCGGCGAGGCGGAAGCCGACCTCGCCGGGACGCTCGGGCGTGGCTGGTGTCCGGGGGGGGCGGGGGCGGCCAGGCTCCTCGGCGCGGCCCTCATCCTCTGCGCGGACCACGAGTTGCCGGTCTCGACCTTCGCCGCGCGCTGCGTTGCCTCTTCGGAGGCGACGCCGTACGCCGTGGTGGCGGCGGGGCTCGCGGCTCTGGGGGGCGTCAGGCACGGGGGACAGATCGAGCTCGTCGAAGCCTTTCTGCGCGAGGTCGAGGCCGCGGGCGACGCGCGGGCGGCGATCTCAGGTCGACTGAGGCGCGGGGAGAGGGTCCCCGGCTTCGGCCACTCGCTCTACCCCGGGGGCGACCCGCGCGGCGCGGAGCTCTTACGCATAGCCGCTGCCGCCAACCCGAACTCTCCATCCGTCGCGCTCTCGAGCGCCGTCGTAGACGAGGCCCTGGGGCTGATAGGCGAGCGGCCTACCCTGGACCTCGGCCTCGTGGCGCTGGCGCGGGCGGTGGGGCTGCCCGACGGCGGCGCCGTCTCGCTCTTCGCGCTCGGGAGGACCATGGGCTGGATCGGGCACGCCATAGAGCAATACACAAGCGGCTCGCTAATACGCCCCAGAGCCCGCTACGTAGGAAGCTAGTCAGCACGCTGCGCCCGCTTCATGGGCTTGTCAGCCAGTCAGAAGAAAAAGCTGAGAGCGAGGCCTGGCGAAGCCAGGCCGAAGCGTGCTGAAAGCCCGCGCAGCGGGCGTGCTGAACTATAAAGGTATCTCGACGACGCCGAGGCCGCTCAGGATGATGAGCGAGGTGGCGAACGAGTTGAACGTCGCGTGGGCTACGAAAGAGGGGAGGAGGCTCCCGGTGCGGGCGAAGAGCGCGCACAGGCCGACCGCCAGGATGAGGAGCGCCGGCAGCAAGACGGGCTCCAGGTGGAGCAGGGAGAACAGGGCCGAGGAGGCCAGCGCAGCGAGGGCGAAGGACAGCCACCGCGCCGCTCGCGGGGAGGCTTCGGGTCCGCCGAGGCCCTTCGAGAGGTAGCCGCCCAGGCGGTACAGGCCGTTGAAGACGGCGCCGCGGAAGACCAGCTCCTCGACGGCGGGGCCGAGGAACACGACCACCAGGATTATCGCGGGGATTGCCAGGCCTGGGCTCTCCTCGACCCAGCGCGTGAGCCCGCGCATGAAGGGCCCCTGTACCATGCTCTCGGTAGGGTACCCGAAGTAATCGAGGACGAAGGTGCTCGCTGCGTTGATGGGGAGGCTCGCGATCAGGGCCCCCACCCCGACCGACACCCCGATGCCTATCGCGGCGAACACGCCCCCCCTCGGCCGCGAGAACCCCAGGGGAGCCAGCGAGTAGACAGCCTTCACGCCGAAGGCCCGCGCCACGAGGACCCCGCCCCAGAAGAGGCCGACCGTGAGCCCGGCGAGCACCGCGTTCAGGACGACCACAGAGAGCAGGGCCTGTTGCGGGTCGTTAATCGCTGCTCGCTCCGATATAGGTCTTGCCCGGAGACCACCCGGTGGGGGCATCTTCGAGGAGGCGGGCCTTGATGGTGGCGGGGAGCAGCTCGAGCTCCTCGAGCTCGTGATGGCTGACCCAGCGCAGCTCCCTCAGTGTCGGCTCCGAGCCCGGCGCGACCTCCGGGTCGCTCCCGAGCGCGGCTTCCTCGTCTCCTGCGGGCGTCATGCGTACGGTAACATCCACGGTGTGGCGTCCCTGACGCATGAACTCGCTCACGTAGAGCAACCCGGAGTAGCGGGCCGAGAGACCGGTCTCCTCGAGGATCTCGCGCTCCGCGCACTCCGGTATCTTCTCCCCCGGCTCGAGCCTGCCGCCCGGCAGCACCCAGTAAGGGTCGCGACCGGGCTTCTGGTGGCGCACCAGGAGCAGTGCGCCGTCGCGCGCCACGACGGCCCCTACCCTGACGCCGAAGTCCATGCCCGAAGGGGAGCGATCCTTGCCCATACTCACCTGAGTATACCTCCGGGCGAACCGTCGTCCGGCGCCGACCCTAGGTCTTGAGGCATTCAGGCTTTGAGGGACTGGAGAATAACCCAGGCAAGAGCACCCCTAAAAACCTAAGAACCCAAAAACCTGAGAGCCTAACCCTGAGACCCATCCTCTCCGCAAACCGCTCTAGGGCAGATCCACCCTCTCCCTGGTGCCGACCTGGCTGCCCACCCACACGTAGCCGTCAGACCATACCTCGCGCTTCCAGATCGGCACTACCTCTTTGATCCTCTCGATGGCGTAGCGGCTCGCCTCGAAGGCCGGCCCGCGCCGCGGCGAGGCGACGACTATCGCCACGCTCGCCTCGCCGGGGTCGACCCTGCCGACGCGGTGGACTATGGAGACTTGTCGTACGTCCCAGCGCTCCCGTATCTCGGCCCCGATCTCCTCAAGCTTCCTGTCGGCCATCGGGCGGTACGCCTCGTACTCGAGGTACTCGACCGATGCTCCCTCGCTCTCGTCCACCCGCGTGGTGCCCACGAACGTCGAGATAGCCCCGCAGTCCGGCCTCTGGGCGGCTGAGATCACGGCCCCGACGTCTATCGGTCCCTCGACGATGGCGAACACCCTCTAGCCCCCCGAGACCGGCGGCAGGACGGCCACCTCGTCGCCCGAAAAGACGCGGGCGTCCCCGCGGGCGTACTCGCCGTTGACGGCGAAGGCCAGGGTGCCGCGCATGGGGGAGAGGTCCGGGTGCCTCTCGGCGAGGAGCGGCCAGAGCTCGTCGAGCGTGACCCCCTCCGCGGGGATCACCGTCTCGCGGGTCCCAGCGCGGTCAGCCGCCGCCCCGAAGAGCAGCACCTTTACGCCGCTCATGCCACCGGCTCCGGGACGTACTCGGGCCCGACCACCACCCTGAGGGTTCGGGGCAGGACCTCGAACTCGACGGGCTCGTCCCCGATGATCTCCCCGTCGGCTGTGAAGCGCAGCCCGCCGGGTCTGGTCTCGACCCGGATCTTCTCGGCCCGCGCGGAGAAGACGCCCTCGTTGCCGAGGTAGTCGGACTTCGCGAGCGCCGCCGGGGCGAGTGCGAGCAGCTCCTTGAGCCCGATGTCCTCTATGGCGACGAAGTCAAGGAGGCCGTCCTCGGGGTTGGCCCTGGGGGC
>DATACV010000185.1:0-7585 GCA_036258875.1 Rubrobacteraceae bacterium | reverse complement strand
GGCCTGATCCGGTCCGGCGAGATAGTCAGCTCCAGCGGCGTCGCCGCCGTCATGCTCGCGCTGGAGCGGCTGCGGGAAGGCTCGTGAGCGGGGAGCCTCTCGCGTACGCGATCTCCGACCTCGACCCCGGCGACGAGGAGGCCATCCGGCAGGCGGCCGAGCTCCTGGTCGAGGGCTTCAGGGAGGACTGGCCCGATGCCTGGCCCGACCTGGACGCCGCCCTCCAGGAGGTGCGCGAGTGCCTCGGGGAGGGCGGGATCTGCCGGGCGGCCGTGGCCGAGGGCGGCGCGATCCTCGGCTGGATCGGCGCCAGGCCATCCTACGGAGAGAACGTGTGGGAGCTGCACCCGCTCGTCGTGCGTCCCGACGCGCAGCGCCGGGGCATAGGCCACGCGCTCGTCGCAGACCTGGAAGAGCGCGTCGGGGAGCGCGGCGGTTACACCCTCTGGCTGGGGACTGACGAAGAGACGAACATGACTACCCTCTCGGGCGTGGACCTCTACCCCGACGTCCTGGGGCGTCTCGCGAAGATAAGGAACCTGCGCGGGCACCCGTACGAGTTCTACCAGAGGCTCGGCTACGCGATAGTAGGGGTGATGCCGGACGCCAACGGGCCCGGCAAGCCGGACATCTACATGGCGAAAAGGCTTCAGGCAACAGGCATCAGGGGCTGTAGCGCGGATTCCACCCGCCTTGGTGAGCCCTCCCAACGCAACGAACCTCATTGAGTGTCGCCCGGAGCCTCCAACAAGAAAGCCCGGGGCTTCAAGCCCCGGGCTCTCGCTAACCGCTGTTTCGCTCTAGCAGGTGAAGGAGGAGCCGCAGCCGCAGCCGCCCTGGACGTTGGGGTTGTTGACGGCGAAGCCGGCGCCCATCAGGCCGTCCACGTAGTCGAACTCGCTCCCCGTGATGTAGGGGACGCTCATGGCGTCTATGAGGACGCGCACGCCCTTGGTCTCGAAGACCTCGTCGTCGTCGCCGATCTCGTCGTCGAAGTAGATGCTGTACTGGAAGCCGGAGCAGCCGCCGGGCCTGACGCCGATGCGCAGCGCGAGGTCCTCCTCGCCCTCCTGCGCCATCAGGGCCTTGACCTTCTCCGCTGCGTTGTCGGTGATGCTGACTATGGTCTCCTGCTTCTGGTCCATCAGCCCTCCCGGGGATGAAGTGTTGTTCTCTGGAGTAGAGGAATTATTACACCGCTCCACGCATACTTCAACGGCGCCTCGCCAGGCGGTGCGGCGAGCGCACCGCCCCCATGAGGTGCGCCTTGGCGAGACGTGCCTTCCACGCGGAGGCGCCCCTCCTGGTCCGCGCGATAAGCGAGGCGGGGTTGACGGCGCCAAATACCCTGCGCCAGCGGGGCAGGCCCTCGTAGGACCGCATGGCGCTCCGGTAGGCACGCGCGACGTGGCCCGACCCTCCCTCGCGCGGCGCGGCGTAGAGGTGGTCGGAGTAGGCCCGGGCGAACCTCTTCATCGGTTCCTCCTCGACGCCGGCGGCTGCGGCGAGTAGCAGGACCCGCTCGGTGGGCGTGAGGGCCGGCGAGTCGGCTATGGCTCCCGCTCCGGGCGGCAGCACGTCGCGCAGGCGGCCCGTGAGGTCCCTGTAGAGGTCCTCCGGGCGCCCGCGGGCGAGGAGCGCCCTCTTGGCGAGCGGGACGGCGGCCAGGAGGAGGACCGGCCCGAGCGCGAGGAGCGGCCACGGTATGCTCCCCTCTTGCCTGCCGGGACCGGCCGGGTTGGCTTGCCGAGGGGTCTCCTGCTGGTTCTGCCGCTCCTGCGTCGCTTGCTCGCCCTGTTGCCTCTCGTTCAGGACGGCGTCGGCGCCGAGGTCCTGTTGCGCCGCGGTGGGGATCGGGGGCCGCGGGGCGTTCGCCTCCATCGCGGATGGCATCGAGAAGCCGGGGGTGGGGTCGAAGGGGTACCAGCCCACCCCCGGGAAGTAGGCCTCGACCCACGTGTGCATGTTGCTCCCGGTCACCACGTACTCGTTCGCCCCGGCCTCCCGGCCCACGGTGGCGCCGTAGACCACCCTCGAGGGGATGCCGGACTCGCGCAAGAGGAGGGCCATCGAGGTGGCGAACTGGGTGCAGAAGCCCTCCCTGCCGTCGCCGAGGAACTCCTCTATCGCCTTGTCCGCTCGGCGGTAGCTGACATCGAGGTTGTAGGTGAAGTTGCCGTCGTGGACCAGGTAGCGCTCGATGGCCCGCGCGGTGTCGTAGGGAGTTGCGGGGTTGTACTCGCGCTGTATCTGCTCCGCCGTCTCGGCGACTATCGGCGGGCTCTCCGAGAGCTGGAGGAAGTTCTGGGCTACCTCCGGCGGGTAGGCGGTGCCGGCGCTCCGGAGCTGCGCGGCGGTGGGCTGGGGGATCTCCGAGATCACCGTGTACGAGCTGTTCTCCTCGAGCGGCTCGTCCAGGGACCATGACCCGTCGGAGTTCTCGGTAGCGAACGCGTCCGAGGTCGTGACGATCCTGTACCCCCCGAAGAGGACGTCGGTGCGGGCGTTCAGGATCTCGAAGCGCTGCCTCACGATGCGGGTCTCGATGCCTGGCGCTATCTCCTCGCCGTCGTCGAACTCGGGCTCGGTGGTGTCGATCCAGCGGGCGCCGTCGAAGTAGTCGAGGGTGCCCCCGCGCCACAGCAGGGGCTCGGAGCTCTCGACCCGCATGAGCTCCGCCTCGCGGCCCGCCGTCAGGTAGTCGCCGACGTCGGCCTGCACGTCGAGCCTGCTCGTCCCCCCCGTCCCGATGCGCGTCCAGTCTATGAGGCCGGGGCTGATCGTCGCGTCGGAGAAGGGCATCCTGGGCGCCAGCAGCACGAGCGCTACGACGGCGGTGCCCGCCAGGGTCCCTGCCAGACCGGGCCTCGGGTAGAGGAGCACGGCCACGGCGCACACGAGGAAGACGCCGAAGAAGGGACCGGCCCCGTCCTCGAAGCTGCTGGTGCTCAGGACCCCGATGGTGAGGCCGAGCACCCCCACCGAGATGACCGGGCTCTTCTCGTAGAGGGTGGCTGAGGTGGCGAAGGCCACAACTATCATGACCACGGGGATGAGCACCACGAAGAGGCCGGGGTGGAGATCGTAGGGCACGGGCTCGGCGTACATGACCGCGAACGCCTCGTAGACGTCGCTCCCCGTCCTGAAGAACAGGTCGCGCCACCCAGAGAGCGAGAAGAGCGGCGGGATCCCGTAGGCGGCGAACAGGGTGTAGAGCACCGTCGCCGGGAAGAGCAGCACGAAGCGGTACCTCCCGGCCGACCCCACGAGCGCGGCGACGAGCGCCGCGAGCAGCATCGCCCAGAAGGCACCCCCGCCCAAAGCCACGATGGAAGAGGGCTCGAACCAGACGTAGACGTCGCCGGTGAACACGATGGCGAACGCCCCGCCGGTAGCCAGCGCCGCCGCGTAGAGGGGCGCCCTGATCCAGGCCACTACACCACCCCCCTCGCGGCTTCGCCGGAGAGGACGCCCACCCCGGCCGGGTGGCTCACTACGCGCACCGCTGCCCCCGCGGACTCCAGCCGGTCGACGAACCGCAGGAACTCCGCCTCGCGGCTCTGCGCCGCGCCGCCGGTGCCCGGCGGCGTCCGGTAGGTGTGGGCAGCTATCGCCACGACCACCACCGAGAGGCCCGCGCCCCGCAGCTTGCGCACGGCCGCCGGCAAGTCCTCGTTGCGGGTGCGGGAGACCATAACGACGCCCTCGCCGAGGCCCTTGCCCTCGGCGAGCACGGCCTGTGCGAGCCTGCGCGACCCGTCGGTGCGCGCCGTCGCGAGCAGCCTCATCGCCGCCCAGTAGGACGCCTCGTCGGCGCCGAAGGGGGTGGCGCTGCCCACCCCGTCCGCGCACACGAGCCTGAAGGGCAGGCGCTCGCGCGCGAGGCGGGCGAGCACCGAGGCCGCGGCCGAGACGGCGTCCTCGACCTCCGCCTCCGGGGCGCGCAAGCCCTCGCGGCGCAGGTCCAGGGCCACAGCGTAGCGGCGCGGGGCCTCGACCGCGAACTCCTTAACGTAGAGCTCGCCGGTGCGCGCAACGCTCTTCCAGTGGATGTGCCGCCTGTCGTCGCCGCGGCGGTACTCCCTGAGGCCCGCGAACTCGTCGCCCCGCCGCCCGCGCGAGCCCCTGGCGCCGACCTCGACGTTCCCGCCGCGGATGGGGAAATCGCGCAGCTCGTGCACCTCGGGGTAGACGACCACCTCTGACTTCTCCGTGAACCTCCGGACGAAGCGCAGCAGCCCGAAGGTGTCCGCGATCCCGACCTCGGCGGGTCCGAGCTCGTAGACGCCCCGGCGGGCGAAGGCGAGGGGCGCCTCGATGGTAGTCGTGCCGTTACCCTCGAGAGGGGGCGCCTCGAAGCCGCGCGGCTCGGGCAGGCGGTCCGTCACGCTCGCGCCCGACGTACCGAAGCGCGAGTCGTTGGAGAGCAGGAGCCTTATCTTCGCCGGGCTCCCCGCCGTGAGGCGCATCCCCGGCGGGAGCGCGCGCGAGAAGCGCAGGCCGCGCGAGCTCGACCACCCGAGGACGAGCGCCGCGAGGACGAGGCCAAGCAGCACGTAGGCGAGCTGGTGGAACTGGGTGGTCCCGATCATGCGCGCCACGAACAGGACGACGAGCCCGATCAGGAGCGCCTGCCAGCCGCGGGCCGTCGGCCTGACGACGAGCCGCGAGGCGCCGCCCAAACCCCTACACCGCCTCCGTCACGGGCACGGAGCCCAGGATCTCCCGCACGATCTCGCCGGCCGCGGCGCCCGCGTCGCCGGAGCCGCCGGAGGAGGGGATGATCCTGTGCATGAGGACGCTCGGGGCCATTGCCTTGACGTCGTCCGGGGTGCAGTAGGAGCGTCCGCTCGCGGCGGCGCGCGCCCTGGAGACGGCCAGGAGCATCCGGCTCGCCCGCGGGGAGGCCCCGAGGTACACCTCGCCGTGCTCGCGCGTCGCCGAGGTCACCGAGACCACGTACCTCAAGACAGCCTCGCTCGCGTGGATCTCCTCGACGAGGCGGCGCATCTCCTCGAACTCCTCCAGGGCCACCACTGGCTCGAGCTCGGCGGCCGGGTCCCGGCTGAGCTTCAAGAGGTCCATCTCCGACTCCTCGTCCGGGTAGCCGAGGTCCATCTTGATCATGAAGCGGTCGAGCTCCGCGTGCGGCAGCGGGTAGGTGCCCTCATGCTCCACGGGGTTCTGGGTAGCCACCACGCCGAAGGGTCGCGGGAGACGCCGCGTCTGGCCGTCCACCGTCACGGACCCCTCCTCCATCGCCTCCAGGAGCGCGCTCTGCGTCTTGGGGCTGGCGCGGTTGATCTCGTCCGCCAGGACCACGTTGGCGAAGACGGGTCCCGCCCAGAACTCGAAGGCCCTCTCTCCCTGGTTGTAGACGTTGAGACCCGTCACGTCCGTCGGCAGCAGGTCCGGGGTGAACTGGATGCGCCTGAACTCCCCGGCTATGGAGCGGGCCAGCGACTTGGCGAGCAACGTCTTCCCCACCCCTGGCACGTCCTCTATGAGCACGTGCCCCCCGGCCAGCATGGCCACGACCGCTAGAAAGACCCCGTCGCGCTTGCCCGAGATGGCACGCTCGACATTGCCGACGATGCGTCCCACCCGCCCCGCGAAACCGTTGTACTCCAAAGATCCCTGCCCGTAACTAGTCGACGAGTACGGAATTATATCTCATGGGCATCAGGCATCGGGCTTCAGGTATCAGAGGGGATGCCGAAAGGGTTGCCCTTCAGCGACGCTAGGCTCTCAGGCTTCGAGGCTCTAAGGCTTTGAGGTTCTGAGGGTCGGGGAATCGGGAACCCTACCGCCAACCACCCCTGAGAGCCTCCGGAACCTCCCGCTCTAAAGCCCGTACCCCCCGCAGACCGCTACCTGATGCCTGAGATCTGTAGCCTAGGCCGAAGCCAGGCTTCCCTCCCCGTAGAACTGCTCGACGTAGCGGCGCTGGACCTCGTTGAGGCCCCTCGAGTACCAGACCATCACTACGTAGCGCGGCTCCTTGGGCGTGGTCTTGGGGTACATGCCGCACTCCATCGGGAGGCGGTTGCCCTTGCGCGCGTTGCACTTGGTGCAGGCGGTGACCACGTTATCCCACGCGTTCGTCCCGCCGCGCGAGATCGGCTTGACGTGGTCGCGGGTCAGGCGGTCGCGGCGGCCCAGGTCGTCGCGGTGCTTGCCGCAGTACTGGCACTTGTAGTTGTCGCGGGCGAAGAGGATCGCGTTGGTCACGTGGCGCCTCAGGCGGCGCGGGATCTCGACGTACTTCACGAGCCGGATCACGAGCGGATAAGGGTACTCGGCCCTCTCGGACCGGAACCTCCGCTCCAGGTTGGCCTCGACGATCTCGGCCTTCTCGGAGACGACGAGGACGATAGCCCTCTTGACCGCCACCAGGGCCACGGGCTCAAAGCTGGCGTTAAGCGTCAGGCATCGTGCCACGGCGAGATTCTAACATAATGGGATGCTTGTAGAGGGCGAAACCGCATACTTAGGCCATTTAACGCAAGTTTTACACCTCGGGGCCGCCGACCCCCGACGGCTAGTTGACCTCGAAGAAACGCTCCCGTGGATCCCAGGGCAGCCCCAGGCGCGGCGCGGGCGCGGAGTCCGCGAGCCTCTGCTGCGCTCGGGCCGTCAGGTTCGCGAGCTCCTCGAACTCCTCCGGCGAGAACCAGAGCGTGAGGTCCCCAAAGTGCAGCGTGACCTCCCCCATGGCGCAGCGTACAACCCGCGCGTGGACGCCCCGCGCCAGCTCGCCGTACCTCGCCGGGCTCCGCACCGCCTCCGTGAGCACCGCGGCCAGGTCCAGGAACTCCGCGTGCGACATCCTGAGCCCCAGCGACCCCCACAGCACGCTTACCGCACCGTCCGCACCGCGTACCACCCTGCGACGCACGCTGTAGGCCGCGAGCACCGCCGCCTTGAACCCGGATCCCTCAGCCAACCTTCCCTACGCCCCTATTGAGAACCATTCGCAGGAGCGATCATACCCCACGAGCGGAGGGCAGTTCAAGCGAGACCCCGAAGCCGCGCTGCGCGGAAGACGCTTCCGCGAAGAGTCCTAGCGCTGACCCAGCTCGCTATCGAGTAGGAGCAGGGCGGCGCTATCTTCGCCGGCCATCCTGAGCCGCTCGACGATCTCGGTTGCGGACTTCTCCTCTTCGACCTGTTCGGTCACGAACCAGTTGAGCATCACCTGGGCCGGGAGGTCGCTCTCGCGCACGGCGAGCTCGTAGAGGGCGTTGATGCGGCCGGTGACCTCCTTCTCGTGTTCGAGGGCCTGCTCGAAGGTGTCAAGCGGGGAGCGGAAGGCGTAGGGTGGCGCCTCTATGGCCTGGAGGTCGGGGTGCTCGCCGCGGTCCAGGAGGAAGTCGAAGAACTTCATCGCGTGCTCCAGCTCCTCCCGGCTCTGATGGCGCATCCAGTGGGCGAAGCCTGTGAGGTTCGCTACCTCGAAGGAACCCGCCATCGAGAGGTAGAGGTAGGCTGCGTAGAGCTCGTGCTTGATCTGCTCTCCCATCGCGTCCCTGACCGCGCCTTTCATCGGCGTCTGCGCGCTCTCGCTCATGCCGCTCCTCTCTCC
>DATACV010000184.1:0-3308 GCA_036258875.1 Rubrobacteraceae bacterium | reverse complement strand
GAGATGCCCCGCGGCTCCATAGAGACGCTCCTGCACGCCTTCGTGCCGTACGCGCACGTAGACCACACGCACCCGGACGCGATCAACATGATCTGCTGCGCAGAAGGCGGCGAGGCGCTCGCGGCCGAGTGCTTCGGCGAGGAGGCGGTCTGGATCCCCTACATAAGGCCGGGCTTCACGCTCAGCAAGCAGGTGGGCGAGGCCGTAAGGAGCACCCCTGACGCCCGCTTCATCCTGCTCGCCAAGCACGGGCTCGTCACCTGGGGCGAGACCCACGAAGAGAGCTACGGGCGCACCATCGAGGCCATAAACCGCGCGGCCGAGTTCGTGGTGAGCAGGGCCGGGGAGCCTTTTGGCGGCCGGGCGGTCGAGCCGCTCCCCCATGAGCGCAGGGAGACGATCCTCGCCGGCGTCCTGCCCGCCCTTCGGGGCGCGCTCTCGTCCGGGTCCGAGGAGGCCACCCACAAGATCCTGCGCGTAGACTACACGTCGGAGGACGTCCTCGGGTTCGTCTGCGGGCGCGACTCCAGAGAGCTCTCCCAGGTAGGCGCGGCCTGCCCCGACCACCTGGTGAGGACGAAGGTCAAGCCTCTGTGGGTGGACTTCGACCCTGAGAAGGAAGGCGCGGACCAACTGGAGGTGAGGCTGCGCGAGGGCGTAGAGGAGTACCGCCGGGAGTACGAAGCCTACTACGCCCGCAACCGGGAGAAGAACCCGCAGGGCGACGCGCCGATGTTCGATCCCAACCCGAGGGTAGTTCTGATCCCCGGCGTCGGGCTCGTCGGGGCGGCGCACAACGCCAAGGAGGCCGCGCTCTCTAGGGACTTCGCCTACAGGGCCATAAACGTCATGCGCGGCGCCCACGCCCTCGGGGGCTACGTCTCCCTGACCGAGGAGGAGTCCTACGCGGTGGAGTACTGGCCCCTTGAGCTCTACAAGCTCGCCCAGGCGCCGCCACCCAGGGAGCTCGCGGGCAAGGTCGCCTTCATCACCGGAGGCGCGGGCGGCATAGGCAGCGCCGTGGCGCGCTCCCTGGCCGCGGAGGGCGCCTGCGTCGTGGTCTGCGATCTCGACGAGGAAGGTGCCGGGGAGGTCGCGCAGAGCCTGCCGCAGCCCGGTATCGCGGCGAGGGCGGACGTGACCGACGAGGGCGAGGTGGCCAGCGCCTACCGCCGGACCGTCCTCGAGTACGGCGGGGTGGACGTGGTGGTCTCCAACGCGGGTCTCGCCTCCTCCGCGCCGATCGAGGAGACGAGCGTCGAGATGTGGGACAGGAACCACGCGGTGCTCGCCAAAGGGTACTTCCTGGTCTCGCGCGAGGCGTTCAAGATCATGAAGGAGCAGGGCGGGGGAGGCAGCCTCATCTTCGTGGCCTCGAAGAACGCCATGGCAGCCGGCAAGAACGCCTCGGCCTACTCCTCGGCCAAGGCCGCCGAGCTGCACCTGGCGCGCTGCCTGGCCGAGGAGGGGGGTCCTGAGCGCATCCGCGTCAACACGGTTAACCCCGACGCGGTCTTGAGCGGCTCGAGGATCTGGGACTCCTCCTGGCGCGAGGAGCGCGCCGCCGCCTACGGTATAGAGCCCGACGAGCTCGAGGAGCACTACCGCAAGCGCAACGTGCTCAAGGTCAACGTGCTGCCCGAGAACATCGCGGAGGCCGTACTGCACTTCGCCTCCGAGGCGCGTTCCTCGCGCAGCACGGGCAACATCCTCAACGTCGACGGTGGCGTGAAAGACTCCTACCCCCGGTAGGGAGCGCCACGAAAGGAGCTGGCTTGAATCACCCGGACCTGAGAAAGGAGATCGTGGAGACCTGCCTCCGCATGAGCGCCTCGGGTCTCGTGGCCGGGACGGAGGGCAACGTGAGCGCCCGAACCCCCGAGGGAAACGTCCTCATCACCCCGAGCGGTCTCGACTATGCGACGATGGAGCCTGGGGACGTGGTGGTAGTCTCCCTCGACGGCAAGTGGCTCGAAGGCTCCTTCGAACCCTCCGTCGAGACGCCGATGCACACGGGGATCTACCGCTCGCGGCCCGAGACCCTTGGCGTGGTACACACCCACGCCCGCTTCTCGACAACTCTAGCGTGCCTGAACTGGGAGATACCCCCCGTCCACTACATGCTCGCTAACCTCTCGGACGAGGGGCGGGTCCCGGTCGCGCGCTACGCCACCTACGGGACGGAGGAGCTCGCCCGCAACGCATCAGAGGCCCTGGGGAGCGACCACCGCGCTTGCCTGCTCCGCAACCACGGCACGATCTGCGTCGGCGCTACGGTGAGCCAGGCGTACTCCCGCACCGAGCTCCTCGAGCAGATGGCCGAGATCTACTACCGCGCGCGTGCGGCAGGGCAACCCGTCGTCCTCAGCGCCGAAGAGATGGCCGAGGTGGCGGCGAAGATCCACGACTACGGCCAGTCCAAACCGCTGGCCGTGCGGGATAGATGATGGCGGCCGGGGTTGTCGTGATGGGGCGGCTCCCGTGAGCGGGCTGTTGCTCGGCGTGGACGTCGGCACCTCGAGCACCAAGGGCGTCCTCGCACGGCCCGACGGCGAGGTGGTTGCCACGGCCCAGAGAGAGCACGAGCTCTCGCTCCCGCGTCCCGGCTGGGCCGAACACGACGCCGAGGAGGTGTGGTGGGCGGACTTCGTATCCGTCTGCGAAGAGCTTCTCCGCAAGGCCGATGACCAACTCGCCGCGGTCTGCGCGAGCGGCATCGGGGCCTGCCTGTTGCCTGCCGACGAGGGGGGACGACCGTTGAGGCCCGCGATCCTCTACGGCATAGACACCAGGGCGGAGAAGGAGATCGGGGAGCTCAATGAGCATTACGGGGAGGAGACACTCCTCGAGCGTTGCGGCTCCCTGCTGACTACCCAGGCCGTCGGGCCCAAGCTCCTCTGGCTCCGGCGCAACGAGCCCGAGGTCTGGGAGAAGACCGCGAGGTTCTTCATGGCGAGCTCGTTCATCGCGTGGCGGCTCACCGGCGAGTACGTCCTGGATCACCACTCGGCGAGCCAGTGCGACCCCCTCTACGACGTGCGCTCGTACCGTTGGATCGAGGAGTGGGTCGAAGAGATCGCGCCGGGGCTGCCGCTTCCGCGCCTCCTGTGGCCGGCCGAGGTGGTGGGCGAGGTGACGCCGGAAGCCTCCGAAGCTACCGGCATCCCGGCGGGGACCCCCGTGGCCGCGGGCACCATAGACGCCTGGAGCGAGGGGGCGAGCGTCGGGGTGCAGAGTCCCGGCGACCTGATGCTCATGTACGGGACGACGATGTTCATCATCGAGGTGCTAAGGAAGCCGCTCCATCA
>DATACV010000183.1:0-6331 GCA_036258875.1 Rubrobacteraceae bacterium | reverse complement strand
TCGGCGTTGCGGGCCACTACGAAGAGCAGGTCCGAGATCCGGTTGACTACCCGCAGGGCGTAGGGGTGCTCTTCCGCGTACCCGGCGGCGACCAGGCTCCGCTCGGCGCGCCTGACCACGGTGCGGGAGACGTCGAGGAGGGCCCCGAGCCGGCTCTCGCCGGGGACCACGAACGCCTTGGGTATCTCCGTCCTCGCGCGCCACTCCTCGAGGGCGCCGTCGACGAAGGCGAGGTCTTCTTCGCCCACCGTGTTCTCTTCCCCCGGCATCGCCACGTCGCCCATGACGCGGTAGAGGAGCCGCTGTAGCTCCAGGAGCAGCCCCCCGATCTCTTCCTGCGCCTGGGCGTGCGCCTCCGCGCGGGCGAGGCCCAGAAAAGAGCTCGCCTCGTCCACGTCGCCTAGAGTCGTTATGCGCGGGTCGCTCTTGCCCATCCGACCCGACCCCAGCAGAGTCGTCGTTCCGTCGTCGCCGCGGCCGGTCGAGACCGGCGGGTTGCTCTCGCCCATGAGGGGCCTCCTCGTCTCTCTAAGGGTTGCCGGCACGGTAGCGCGCGGGGAGGGGCCCCGCAAGCGGGTGCGGCTGTGCCGGGGGTAGTAAGATGCTGCTGTCAGGGAAGGAGAAAAGATGTACGGGAAGAACGGTGCGGGCTCGTTGAGCCGCCGGGAGTTCCTGAGGCTCGGGGGCGCCGGGCTCGCGGGGATGGCCGTGCTCGGGGCCGCCGGCTGCGGCGGCGGGGGCGGCGCGGACTCCGGGGACCTCGTCTTCGCCATGGGGGTGGACTCGAGCGGTACGTTGCAGGACCTCGTGGACAGGTTCAACCGGGAGCACAGGGGTGAGTTCCAGGTAAGGTACCGCGAGATGCCCGCCGACACAGGCCAGTACTTCGACCAGCTCAGGACCGAGCTGCAGGCCGCCGCCTCGGAGATAGACGTCATAGGCGGGGACGTGATCTGGCCCGCCCAGTTCGCGGCGAACGGCTGGATCCTGGACGTCTCCGACCGCTTCCCCGAGAGCGAGCGCCAGAAGTTCCTGCCAGCCCCCGTGGACTCCCTGGTCTACGAGGGCGCCATCTACGGGGTGCCGTGGTTCACCGACGCCGGGATGCTCTACTACCGCGCCGACCTCCTGGAGGAGAGCGGCTTCTCCGAACCGCCCGCCACGTGGGAGGAGATGAAGGAGATGGCCCTCCAGGTCAAGCAGGACACGGGCACGAGGTACGGCTTCGCCTTCCAGGGGGCCCAGTACGAGGGCGGGACCGTCAACGGCCTCGAGTATATCTGGACCCACGGCGGCGACGTCCTGAGCGGCGAGGAGGTAATCATAGAGAGCCCGGAGGCGGTCGCGGGCCTCGAGACCGAGCGGAGCATGATCTCCGACGGCGTCGCCTCCCAGGCCGTCTCCACGTACAAGGAGCAGGAGACCGACCCCGCCTTCCTGGGTGGGAGGAGCGTCTTCTGCCGCAACTGGCCTTACATGTACGCGCTCGCCGAGGACCCCGAGGTCTCCACGATAGAGCCGGGTCAGATCGGGATCGCCCCCCTCCCCGCGGGCGAGGGCGGCCGGAGCTTCGCGGGCCTGGGCGGGTGGAACATGATGATCAACGCCAGCTCCCAGAGGCAGGAGGAGGCCTGGGAGTTCGTGGAGTGGATGACAGGCGAGGAGGGCCAGAGAGCACGGGCGCTGGCGGCCACGCTGCTGCCCACCCGCAAGTCCCTCTACGAGGATAGGGAGATCCTGGAGAAGGTGCCGGTGATCCGGCTCGGCAAGGAGGCGATCCAGAGCACCAAGTCTCGACCCGTCTCGCCCTACTACTCGGACATGTCGCTCGCGATGGCCGAGCAGTTCAACCTCTCGCTCAAGGGCGAGATCGAGCCGCAGGCCGCGGCGCAGAACCTCCAGGAGGAGCTGACCAAGATCCTCGAGCAGGCGTCCTAGGCGGTGGGCCCGGACGCAGGGGAGATCCTCAGTTGAGGAACCTCCGCTCCCAGGCGTCCGGCTCCGGACCGATTACGACCGCTTCGCAGCCCACGAGGCGGTCCGCCCCGTCGGTGTAAACGAGATCGTCGCCGGGACCGCAGTAGACGATGTCCATGAGCGGAGGATCGTTGTATGCGTCCATGACGTCATCGCCGGCACCGCCGAAGGCGAGGTCCGAACCGGTGTCGAAGGGCGGTCCGTCGCTGACGTTGTCGTCACCGTCGCCGCCGGCGACGAGGTCGCTACCCAGGCTACCGCTGATGGCGTCGTCGCCGGGACCTCCGGATACGGAATCATCGCCGCTGTTGCCGTAGACTTCGTCGTCGCCGGCGCCACCGGACATGAGATCGTCGCCGCCCGGACCGTAAGGGGTGGGATCGCCGAGGAGGAAGTCGTTACCACCCAACCCGGCTATCGCGTCGTTGTCGACCGGGCCAGTGTACGTATCGGGGCCGTCGGTGCCCGTAAAGACCGCGGCGAGGGCCACCCCGCTCCCCAGGGTCAGCATCACCAGCATCGTCGAAAACAACAGAATCGCCCTTC
The DNA here is from genome assembly GCA_036258875.1 of Rubrobacteraceae bacterium. GTDB lineage: Bacteria > Actinomycetota > Rubrobacteria > Rubrobacterales > Rubrobacteraceae > JALYGY01. The sequence goes on along the minus strand of DATACV010000183.1, from coordinate 3,808 downwards.
TCACTATTCCTCCTTTATTGGGTCCAGAGCCGCCAGGTAAGCCCCGTGCTCCTCTCCGACAGGTTGACACAATGCATCTCCTCGCACGACTCAAAGGGCTATTCCTTCTGCAAGTGCTCCCCTTCTTCTCCCTCGCGCTCGTCGCGGGTTCGCGCCCGGCCTCTTCAGGTGGCATCATCTCGTACGGTGTTCAGCTAGGGAGAGGAAGGGGTTAGCCGATGCAGATAGAGGCCAGACTGGAGGAGCTCGGGCTCGTGCTGCCTGAGCCGATGGAGCCCCCGCCGGGACTGCACCTGCCCTTCTCGTGGGTGCGGGTGCGCGGCGACCGCGCCTACGTCTCCGGGCACGCTGCCATGAACCCCGACGGGTCCCTCGCTGGTCCTTTCGGCAAGGTGGGGGCCGAGGTCTCCGTGGAGCAGGGCTACGAGGCGGCGCGGCTGACCGCGCTGGCGGCGCTGGGCAGCCTCGAGCGCGCGCTGGGTGACCTGGACCGGGTAACCGCCTGGCTTAGAGTGTTCGGGATGGTCAACTCCGCGCCCGTCTTCACCCAGCAACCGAACGTCATTAACGGGTTCTCCGACCTCATCCTCGAGGTGTACGGCCCCGAGGTCGGGGATCACGCGCGCTCCGCGGTTGGCATGGCGGGGCTGCCGCTCGACCTAGCAGTCGAGATCGAGGCCGAGGTAGAGATACGGGGCGCCTAGCGGCCGGCTACGACGGGGTCTCAACCCGTGGGTTAGAATCTGCGGGCTATGAAGGTAAGCGTAGGTTTCCCCCTCGGCACCGAAGGCCCCCTCGGGCGGGCGACCGCGGCGGCGACCGGGCACCCCTCCTACAGGGTAGAGGGCGTGAACGGCTCGGCGCGCGTCTCGGTTGAGCTCGACCTCCCCGACGACTGGCGGCTTCTCGACGACTTCTCGAGCCTCCTGCGCGGGGAGGAGGGGGCCGAGTACGCGGCCAACGGGGCGAGCATCTCGGGAGACGAGCTCTTTGACGGGATGCGTTGCTTCCTTCGCAAGCAGCGCGCCGGGGCGTCTGCGCGGGACTGGTGCACGCCGTCAAGGCTGGCCGACAAGCAGCTCTTCCCGTGCAAGCAGATCCACCTCTACGACAACGACCACCTCACGGACAACTCCTGGTACGCCTTCGGCAGAATGGGCGAGGACGGGGCATATCTGGTGGACAAGGAGGCGATCACCGAGCGCGTCCTCTCGGACCTCGGCGCGTGCGTAAGGTGCCCCATCCTCGACCTCGACACGACGGCCGAGATCGTCGCCCGCCTCCCCGAGAAGATAGAGCCTGGCAAGGAGGTGGGCTGGGGCTACAGGGAGGACGGTCCGCTCCCCAGCTGGAAGGTCGTCAAGACGCGGGAGGGGCGCGAGGCGGCGGAGACGGCGGCGCGGGAGGATCGGGAGGGCCTCATAGAGCGCCTCGCGAGGAGCGTGCGCAGCGGTGGGGCCGGGGTCGCTGCGGCGGGCGGCATCGCGCCCGGCACCCGCAACGTCCCGGCCACCCGATACGAGGACGTCGGCGGGATGCGCGAGACGATAGCCCTGGTCCGGGAGGCGGTCGAGCTCCCCATAACCCACCCGGAGATCTTCCAGAAGCTCAACATCCGGCCGCACAAGGGCATACTGTTCTACGGGCCGCCGGGGACCGGCAAGACGCTGCTCGCGCGGGCTGTCGCGCACGAGTGCGGGGCCCACTTCATCGCCGTCTCGGGGCCGGAGATCCTCAACAAGTACTGGGGCCAGAGCGAGGCGAGGCTCCGCTCCATCTTCAACGAGGCGCGCTCCAAGGCGCCGGCGGTCATACTCTTCGACGAGATAGACTCCTTCGCCTCCTCGCGCGACATGATGAGCGAGAGCTTCGAGGCCACCCTCGTCTCCCAGCTACTCTCCCTCATGGACGGGCTCAACGATCTCGGACGCGTCTGCGTCATCGCCACGACGAACCGCCCCTCGGCCCTCGACCCGGCGTTGCGCCGTCCGGGACGCTTCGACCACGAGATCGAGATCGGGCTCCCCGACGTGGAGGCGAGGCTGCACATACTCGAGATCCACACGCGCGACATGCCAACCGCCCCCGACCTCGACCTAAAGCACGTAGCCCACCACACGGGGAGCTACTCGGGCGCGGACCTCGAGGCCCTGTGCCGCGAGGCCGCCCTGACGTGCATGCGCCGCACGATAAACCTGCGCGACTTCGAGCGGCGCATCGCGCCCCACCAGCTCTCCGCCCTCTCCGTCACCACCTACGACTTCCGCACCGCCATGAAGCGCGTGGGCGCGAGCATCCGGCGCTAGCAGGGTGCCCCCGCGCCGTCTGTGCTACCGTTAGCCGTTCCCGAACGGGCGGTACACCTTTGAGCCTTCTGACGGAGGTCCTGATCATCAGCGGCGTGGCACTGGACCTCGTCGGTGCGGCCGTCCTCTCGCACGCCCACAACGCTGAGTCCATAGCGGAGATCCGGGCGGAGATCGGGGCCGAGAAGAGCGCCGTGGGCGAGAACGACGCCATCGCCACCCACGCCCAGCTCCTCGCCGAGAAGCGCTTCGGCTTCTTCACCCTGACGCTCGGCCTCACGATGTACCTCGCCGGCCTGGTGCTGAAGAGCCCTGAAGGGACGGGCCCGATGGCCGCCGTCGCGGCCGGCGTGGTGGCGGCTGGTGTGATCTCCGCGGTCCTCTGGACGAAGATAGTCGGCGGGAGGGTCCGGGACCAGGCTGACAGGGCGGAGAAAGAGGGGGGTGGGGAGGAGCTCCCCGAGCAGTAACCTCTACTCCGGCGAGGGCACGGCTGGCTCGTTCTCGCCCTGCCTCATGCGCCGCCGGGCGGTCTCCAGGCGGCCTCTGGCCGGCACGTGCTGCGTCGCCTTCGCCAGGCCGAACATGGGCATGTTGTTGTAGATGGTCTCGTGGTGGCCCGCCGCGACCGCGTAGGTCTCGTGCCAGATGCCGACGCTCCCGTCCGTCCCGACGGTCCGGTTGAAGCGGCGCCAGGCGGGGAAGTGCGCATCGTCCGGGTCGCGGGCGAACCGCTCCAGGTCGTCGAAGGAGCGCCAGTACTGGACCAGCGCCGCCCCCGGCCAGTAGAAGAACTGCTCGGCCCCGAGGAAGCCCTTCTGGGGGTTGTCGTAGAGCTCGCGCAGCATCGGCTGCATCGCCCTCGCCGTGGGCACCCACTTCTTGAACGCCAGGGGGCGGTTGATACGGATGCCTATCATGAAGACCACGAACGGCTCTTCTATCTGTGCGGTGAACCTGCCAGGTATCACTCGAGCCACGAGCGCACCTCCTAGTGTCGCACTGCGGTTGCCATGGTATCCCATGTGCAGGGCCTGGCGCATCGCCCGAACGGGTAGTTTTCGCGCGGACCCGGTTAGACGGACCACGCCCTCCGGCGCGGACGGATTGTATTATTTCGGGGTGATCTCGCACGACCCCACACCTGGATACGACGCGGAGGAGAGCTGCGAGCTGTGCGGCAGGCCCGTCGGACGGGAGAACCTCACCCGCCACCACCTCCTGCCGCGTGCCCGGGCCAGGAGGATGAGACGCCGGAGGCAGGCCCGGCGCGAGCTGAAGCTACGCGACCCTGGCAGGACCGTGGACCTGTGCAGGCCCTGCCACCGCAACGTGCACGCCTCGCTCTCCAACGGGGACCTCGAGAGGGACTACGACTCCCTGGAGGCGCTCTCCGCCCACCCGGACGTCAAGAGGTTCACCGACTGGGTGAGGGGCAAGCCCCACGGCCGGACCTGAGCGAGAATCAATCACGCGCGCGGTCCCCCCTCAGCGCTCCCGCG
>DATACV010000182.1:0-7871 GCA_036258875.1 Rubrobacteraceae bacterium | reverse complement strand
GCTCGACATCCCCGTCTTCCACGACGACCAGCACGGCACGGCGGTCGTCGTGCTCGCGGCGCTCATTAACTCGCTCAAGATCGTGGAGAAGAAGATGGAAGACCTGCGGGTGGTCATAAGCGGGGTAGGCGCCTCCGGGGTGGCTTGCGCCAAGATCATGATGGCCGCCGGCGTCCGGAACATCGTCGGTTGCGACTCTAGGGGAGTCGTGCACGAGGGGCGCGATAACCTGAACCCCTCGAAGCAGTGGTTCGCCGAGCACACCAACCCCGAGGGCAGGACGGGCGATCTCTCCGACGCCGTGAAGGGCGCGGATCTCTTCCTCGGTCTCTCGGCCCCTGGCGTGCTGACAGTTGAGCACCTCCAGAGCATGAACGAGGACCCGGTGATCTTCGTGATGGCGAACCCCGACCCGGAGATACGCCCCGAGGAGGCACTCGGGCACGCGAGGATAATCGCCACGGGCCGCAGCGACTACCCGAACCAGATAAACAACGTCCTGTGCTTCCCCGGCATCTTCCGCGGAGCTCTCGACGTGCGCGCCCGCGAGATAAACGAGGAGATGAAGCTCGCCGCGGCCCGGGCTATGGCCGGGGTGATCACCGAGGAGGAGCTCTCGGAGGACTACATCATCCCGAGCGTCTTTGACGAGCGCGTCGCGCCTAAGGTCGCGGAGGCGGTCGCCGAGACCGCCAAGCAGAGCGGGATGGCCCGCAGGGTGCAGGAGCGCGCGGAGACGGGGCTCTCGGCGACGGCGTTCTAGGTGTCAGGTCGTAGGGGCGGTTCGCGAACCGCCCCTACGGGTTTCGCCTGTAGCCTGCTGCCTCTGGAATATTCCTTTGCGCGGCATAGAATGGGAGCCGTGGGAAAGCTACGGCAGATCTTCGTGTGCGCCACGCCGGGGGAGGGCCGCTGTGGTCCCAAGGGCGGGCGCGAGCTGCTAGAGGCGTTCCGGGCCGAGGTCGAGCGCCGCGGGCTCTCGACCGCGGTAGTGCTACGCAACGCGTGCACGCGACGCCACCACGAAGGGCCGGTCGTCTTCGTCTACCCCGACGACGTCTGGTACACGCGGGTGCGGGCCGAGGACGTGCCGGTCATCGTCGAGCGTCACCTGGAGCCCGCGCGGGTGACTTAGGTTTTCCTCAAGCCTGATGCCTGAAGCCTTCAAACCCCACCCGTCCTATAGTCCGCTCCATCGCCCAGTCCGAGGCGGCGAGGACGCGGTCCCGGCGGCTCTTGAGGTAGTAGAGCAGAACGCTCCTGTACAGGGCCTGGGCGGCGCGGCCCTTGAGCCTCACCCCTAGCGCCTCGGCCACGGCGCTCTCGGGACCGAGGCTGACCACGTACCCGCGGTCGATGAAACGGAAGGGCGGCCGGCTTGCAGAGCTGCGGACTCTTCGACCGAGGTCCCTGGCGGCCCATGGCCCCTGCTGCACCGCGACCGAGCCCGTGGGCGAGAGAGGACCGCGGCGTGGGTCTTCGTAGAGCGCCGCGTCCCCGAGGACGTAGACCTCGGGGTGCCCCGGCAGGGTCAGGTGGCCGTCTACCCTTGCCCGCCCGGTCGGGTCGTGCTCTGCTGGGAGGTCCCTTATCTGGTCCGCTACCTCGATGCCCGTCACCCACACGCGGTGACGGGCGGGCAGCCACTCGTCCCCGGCGCTCACACCCCCATCGCTCGCCTCCTCGACGTGCGTGTTCAGTAGCACTTCCACCCCGAGACGCGTCAGTTGCTCCAGCGCGACCCTGTGGAAGTACTCGGGGAGCCAGCCGATCAAGCGCCCCTCGGCCTCGAGCAACACGACCCTGGGCTCGGTAGCCGGATCGCGGAGGCTTCGCTTTCTCAGGTACCGGAAGAGGGCGGCGACCTCGGCGGCGAGCTCCACCCCGGTCGCGCCTCCTCCGACTATGGCGACCGTGAGGTCGCCTGGCCTCGGTTCCAGCGTTCCCGGCGGCCCGACCGCCGCGTGCCAGGCATCACTCAGGGAGGCGCGCAGCCGGAGCGCGTCCTCGAGCGTCCGGAAGAGCCGGAAGTGGTCGCCCACGCCAGCGTGGGGGCGTGCCGTGCCGCTCCCGGCGGCGAGCACCAGGTACTCGTAGCCGACCCCGCCGGCGGAGGTTTCGAGCGTCTTCCCAGCGAGGTCGATGCCTGTAACGTCGGCCTTCAGGAAGACGCAGCGGTGCTCACACAGAGGGGGGATGGGCGAGCGGACGCTGTCGGGGTGGATCCGGCCCACGGCGACCTCGTGGATCAGCGGGACGAAGGTGTACTCCTCCGCCCGGTCTATCAGGAGGACCTCCCCCGGTCGCCGCAGCGCCTGTGGGAGGTTCCGGACCAGGGACGCCCCCGCGAGCCCCGCCCCGACCACGACGACGCGGGCCCCATGGCGCGCGCTCTCTCCCCGGGCCACCAGTTACGCCGTTCTCGGGCGGGGAGGTGGTAGTTTGCCGGCTTCGGGCATCGTAGTGGCCTCCGTTTGTTGGCCGCGGGCGGTTACGCGCGGAGTATAGCCGGGGGCGCGTGGCATTTTCGCGAGTCGCTTTACAAAGCCCGCGTCTAAACGTAGACTGCACGGACCGCCGCCTCCAGGGGCGCCGGCCTGAGGGGTATCAGGAGTGGGGACCGCCCCCAGTTTTCGGGGCTAGAAAGGGGCCTTCGTGACTAAGGAGGCAGTGGGGATCGGGGACATCGCCCCCGGGATCATCGTCCGGCATACCAACAGACGCCTGGGCAAACTCGAACCGTGCGACGCGTGCGAGCGCCTGATCTCGGGCCGCATCTCTTTCTCCGAGTTCGTCGACCAGGTAGGGGAGGGCTACAGGGAGCTCCTGGATTTCATGATGGAGCACGACCTCCACCCGGGACGACCCGAAGAGGTGCTCTTCTGCATAGACTGCCACGCGGGGCTCTACGACAGGGCCGTCCTGCGCGCCCAGCTCGAGTACCTCTACAGCCGGGAGATCCCCCAACAGGTCGGTTAGGGGACCCTGAGGTGGACGACGATACGCTGAAGCGCGCGATCATGATCCTGGCTACCGTCGTCGCCTACGTGCTGGCGAGCCGTCTGGCCGAGAGGTTCGTGGACCAACCAGAGGTGCGCGGCCTCCGGGACGACGTCAAGGAGGGGCTCCTCAGCGCGGCGTCATCCCTGCTCCTCACGGTCTTGGCCTCGGTGGTGATCCGGAGGGTCGTGGGAGGCCGGTAGGCCTTTGTAGGGGACCGTTCGCCCGTGTGTCCGATCTGGGCATGTGGGTTATCATTGCGCCCATGAGTACCATATTGATAGTCTTGCTTCTGGTGGTCGGCGTGGTGGTCGCGACCTCCGTCGCGCTCGGGCGCAACGCCTACGAGGTGGAGAGCGCCCGCGAAACCGAGTACCTGGAGCTCGAGGGCACCTGGATCCGCTACAACGTCATCGGCGGCGGACCGCCGGTTCTCCTCGTCCACGGCTGGCTCTCCTCCTCGCGCGCGTGGGAGCAGCTCGCGCCGCGCCTCGCGCAGCGGTTCACCGTCTACACCCTGGATCTCGCCGGCTTCGGGGAATCGGACAAACCCCTCTCGGGGTACGGCGTACGCAACGGTAGCAGGCTCTTGTACGCCTTCTGCGCGCACTTCGGCCTCACCAGGACCGGCGTCGTCGGGCACGACCTCGGCGGGGCCATGGCCGTCAAGCTCGCCGCCGACCACCCCGACGTGGTCGGCCGCCTCGTCCTCGTGGCTACCCCGGCGGATGACGACCAGATCGACCTTCCGACGCCCCTGTGGCTGGCAACCCTGCCCGTAGTGGGTCCGATCTTCTACACGTTGGGGCGGACCGTGGCACCGGTACGCAGGCTGTGGGTGCGCCCCTTCGTCGTCGACGCCGCGGACCTGACGGATGAGGTGGTCGAAGACGCCGGCCGGTCCACCCCGGCCGCGGCGAGCCAGACCCTCAACATCGCGCGGCGCGAGATAGCGCGCGGGAGGCTCGCGCGTCAGGCCCGGATCATCAAGACGCCGGTGCTCCTTATCGCGGGCGAGGACGACCAGATCGTCGATCCCCAGGCCGTCGGCGTGTGGGGGGGCAGCATCGATCAGGCGGAGGTATGCCTCCTCGACGATTGTGGGCACCTGCCGATGATCGAACGCACCGCCGACTTCAACGCCCAGGTGCTCGCCTTCCTCACGGGTGACGCCCGGTACCTGGACTACGTCGAGAAGCCTCGGGAGACCGAGGACGAGACCGAGGTCGCCGAGGAGTCCGAGGCGGACTCCTTCGCCGAGTCGGACGCTTTCGCGCGGGACGGAGAGGAGCCTCCCTCTGAACCCCCGGAGGAGGCTGCCGATTCGGTCTCGCGCGGCTCCGGGCCGGACGACTTCGATGCCGAGCCGCACGAAGGGCGTCCCAACGTCTTCCGCAAGCAGGGAGGAACCTATTCGAAGGGGAACGGGGAGGAAGATCTCGAGCAGCCCGAGGCTTCTCTGGGCGACGGGATCGAAGGCGACGAGCTCCCGCGGAGCCGTCCCGGACGAACGCCGCAGGACGGAGACCTCATACCCCAGTTGCCGGAGGACCTCTTCGACTGGCCCGAGCCGCCGGGCGATTCCAGGACCCGCGGACGGCCCCGGGCCGGTTACCCCGAGGAGCGCGGCGAGGACCCCGACGAGCCGGAAGAGCCTTCTCGCTCCTAGCACGCGGGTCCCGCGAGAACCTGGTAGGGAGGACCATTGAACAGGACCCTGATCGTGGTGCTGCTGGTCCTGGCCGGCCTGGGCGTGTTGTTCTTCGTACTGCGTCCGGGGCCGGCCGCCGAAGCCCCGCGGGAGCAGACGATCGACGTCGCCATAGAAGACGGCGCCATGACGCCGGGAGAGGTCGAGGTGGGGGAGGGGGATCGGGTGACGCTGAGGATGACGACCCCGGGCCCCCCGACCGAGGTTCACCTGCACGGTTACGACCTCGAGGAGGAGCTCGAGCCGGGGGAGCCGGCGACGCTCTCGTTCGAGGCCGACCTCACAGGACGCTTCGAGATCGAGGACCACGAGACGGGGGAGGTGCTGGGCGCCCTCCTCGTGCAGCCGCGCTAGGTGGCGCCAACCCTGCGCCGCGCCGTCCCCGCAGCTCTGGCCCTCGTCGTGCTGCTCGGCTCACCTCTCGCCCGTCCCGCCCTGACCCACGGTATCGGGCAGACCTACGACCTCCCGCACTGACTCTACCTCTGGGGCGCGGGCGCCGCGGTGCTGGTCTCCTTCGTCCCGATAAGCCTCTTGACCTGCGGCGCGCGGAGCGCGAGCTCGACCTGAGCCCCCCGCGGTTGGCGAGCCGTCCGACGGCTAGAGGTCCTTCTTCAGGTACAGCCAGTCCCTGATGTTCAGGAAGTAACCGGTTAGCAGCGAGCGCTGCCTGGAGACCTCCTCGTAACCTTCGCCCTCGTAGAGCCTGAGCGCGGAGAGGTTGGTGCCGCTGACGTGGAGGCCGACTGTGGTCTTGCCGGCGTCGCGGGCGAGGTCTTCGGCGGCCGAGAGGAGGCGCCTGGCCATCCCCTGGCGCCTGAAGCCCGGGGAGACGACGAGGCGCTCGATGTAGGCCTCCGTGGAGGTGGTCGAGTAGCGAGGGTACGAGAGCAGGGTCGTGGCCCACAGGGCGCGCGCTACGCCCAGGTTGCGTTCGAGGTTGCGCCAAAGGCCGCGGGCCAGGACGTCCTCGCGCGAGTCCGCCGTGCGGACGCCGACGCTGCCGGCGATCTCACCCGCGGCGAAGCCCTCGATCACGAGCGAGGTCACGCCGCCCGAGGCGTGCTCCAGGCCGATCCACTTCTCCATGATCCTTACCGAGCGGTCCATCCGCCTGCCGAAGACCGGGCGGAACTTGTCGATGAAACCCTCCACCACGAGCGCGGCTATCGCCGGGTCTTCCTCCGGCCCCGCGAGGCGTACGGTGAATTGTTCGGCCTCCATCCCAGAGGTCATCGTAGCAAAAACCTCAGCCGATCAGGCGCCGGCGCATGATCTGGACCGGCACGAGGGCCAGGGCCGCCGTGAAGACGAGTATCCACGCGACGTCTATAAGCGTCGCTGGAGACGGGCCCGTGGCGAGCTCCCGGCACAGGTTGACCGCGTGGTAGAGCGGCGTGAACCAGGCGATCTGGGGTACCGGCGCCGGGAAGTCCTCGACCGGGAAGAAGATGCCCGAGAAAAGAAAGAGCGGCGTGACGACGAGGGTGAAGTAGTAAGCGTAGAAGTCTATGCGCCGGATCAGGCTGGTAAAGAGCGTCCCCATGACGCTGAACATGATCCCGATGACCAGCAACGCGGGTGGTATCAAGAGCGCCCACCACGACGATATCAGGGGCTCCCCGAACGCGAAGCCGAGCACGGTGAGGACGGCGAGGAAGGCGGTGCCGTACAGGGCAGCGCGCGTCCCCGCCCACAGGTACTCCCCGGCTACCACGTCCTCGGCGTTGATCGGCGTGGTGATGATCGCGTCGTAGATCTTGTTGATCTCGAACTTGACGAAGGTGTTGAAGGTGCTCTCGAAGGAGGCCGCGAACATGGCGTTGCTCGCCAGGAGCCCTGGCGCGATGTACTGGATGTAGCTCTGCCCGTTTATCCCGCCCTGCTGGATAAACGCCCCCAGGCCCAACCCGAGCGCCGCCAGGTAAAAGAGCGGCTCGATGAAGTTCGGGAACATGATGCTCTTCCAGTACTTGCGGAAGATGGTGACGTTGCGCTGCCAGACGCGGAACGCCCCGCGCGGCGAGGGAACCCGGATCGCACCCATTACTCGATGAGCCTCCTCCCGGTGAGGCTCAGGAACACGTCCTCGAGCCCCGCGTGCCTGTAGACGGTGTTCTCGACCTCTACCCCGCAGTCCCGCACCCGCTCCATGAGCGCGTCCGCGTCGGCGGTGAAGGCCACCAGCGCCTCGCCGGTGCGCTCGACGGCGTCGGCGGCGCCCTCGACGACCGGACGCAGCCTCTCCAGATCCTCCGGAGCGGCCCGGAACTCGAGTACCTGCGGGCTGACGTGCTCGGCGATCAGCGCCTTCGGCGACCCCTCGGCGATGATGACCCCGCCCTCCATGATGACGAGCCGGTCGCACAGCCGCGCCGCCTCCTCCATGTAGTGGGTGGTGAGGACGAGGGTCTTGCCCTCCGCGGTCAGCGCGCGCAGCCGGTCCCACACCAGGTGCCTAGCCTGCGGGTCCAGGCCCGTCGTCGGCTCGTCGAGGACGACGATCTCCGGGTCGTTGATGAGGGCGCGTGCGATCAGCAGCCGCCGCTTCATCCCGCCCGAGAGCGTGTCTACCCTTGAGTCGGCCCTCTCGGTCAGCTCGACGAACTCGAGCAGCTCCTCGGCTCGCTGCAACGCCAGCTTGCGCGGCAGGTCGTAGTACCGGCCATAGACAAGCAGGTTCTCCTTCACCTTGAGGTCGTCGTCGAGGTTGTTCTCCTGCGGCACCACCCCGATGCGGCGTTTGATCTCCCGCTCGCACCTCATCACGTCGAGCCCCGCCACGTCGAGCTCGCCGCCTGAGGGGATGACGGCGCCGTAGATCATCTTCATCGTGGTGGTCTTCCCGGCCCCGTTTGGCCCCAGAAATCCGAAGCACTCGCCCCGGTGCACCTCGAAGTCCACGCCCTTGACCGCCTGGAAGCCGTTGTAGCTCTTCTTGAGACCTCTAGCCACCAGCGTGGAAGTTCGCGATTGCTCTGGGATCAACTCTTCAGCCTCCGTCTTCGGGCGTCGGACTCTCCGATTCTACCGGCGGCCACCAGCCCTCCCAACACCGCGAGCGCGCGCGAGAGCCGGGCCCTGTTCTCCGGCACGTTTAACCACGTCGAAGCCCCCGAAGGATGCGGGAGCGGAGCATATACTACCCCATCTCGCCGGA
>DATACV010000181.1:0-17283 GCA_036258875.1 Rubrobacteraceae bacterium | reverse complement strand
ACCTCGGCGAAGACGCCTGGCCTGTTCTCCACCGGGACGGCGAGCTCGACGTTCTCGCCGCTCTTCTCGACGAGGATGCCGCCGAGGGCGTCGTAGGCCTCGCGGGCCTGCAAGAAGCGCCGTTCCATGACCTCGCGGTCCTTGATCTCGCTCCCCAGCTGGGCCATCGCCCCCGCGAAAGCTCCCAGGGCTTCGCCCAGGGCTGGCGCGTTCTCCGCCAGGATGTCCGACCAGAGGGAGGGGTTCGAGGCCCCTACCCGCGTCAGGTCCCTGAACGAAGGGCCGGCGAAGGAGAGCGCCTCGGGCGAGATGTCCGAGGCGACCTTGAGGAGCGCCGCGGCCATGAGGTGGGGCAGGTGCGATAGGGCGGCCATGAGGAGGTCGTGCTTCTCCGGGTCGACCGCCGTGGGCACGGCGCCTAGAGTCCTCACGAACCCCGATACCTCGCGGTAGGCGTCCGGGTCGGTCCTGTCGGTAGGGGTGAGGAAGTAGCGGGCGCCCCTGAAGAGGTCGGGCCGCGCGTGCGCGACGCCGGAGAGCTGGCTCCCGGCCATCGGGTGCCCGCCTACGAAGCGCAGGCCCCTCTCTTCGGCCTCGCGCACGACGGCCATCTTGGTGCTCGCGACGTCGGTGACGAGGGCGTCAGTCGGCGGGAGCCCGGCGACGAGGCCGGTTACCTTCGAGATCGGGGCCGCCAGCACGACGAGGTCGGCCCCGCGCGCCTCCTTCAGGGTCGAAGGCCTGTCGATCGCACCGAGCGACACAGCCTCCTCCAGGACCTCCGCCCTGTCCACCCCTATGACGTCCCAACCCGAACGGCGGGCTGCGAGGCCGACGGAGCCCCCGATCAACCCCACCCCCACTATCCCCAGAGTGCGGCTCAGGAGAGCGCCCCTATCACCCGGTCGTTCTCGCTGGTGTCGCCGATCGTCACCCGGCTCCAGCCCGGGTACCCTAGCGCCTCGCCCTCCCGCACCAAGACGCCTGCCCGCTCGAAGACCTCAGGGCCGGCCTCGACGAGCACGAAGTTGCCCTGCGAGGGGACGTAGCCGAGCCCGGCGGCCCGGAACGCCTCCTCTACGCGCCCGCGCTCCCGGATGACGAACTCGGCCCTGCCCCTTATCTTCTCGCGGGCCCGCATCGAGGCCGCCGCCGCGACCTGGGCGGCGAGGTTCACGGAGAAGGGAAAGCGGACCCTCTCGACGTAGTCGGCGACCCTCTCCGTCGCTATCCCGTAGCCGGCCCTGAACCCCGCGAGCCCGTGCGCCTTGGAGAACGTGCGCACGCAGACGACGTTCTCCTGCGCGAGCGCGAGCTCGTGCGAGCCGTGGTAGGCCGGGTCGGAGACGAACTCCTGGTAGGCCTCGTCCAGGATGAGGAAGACCCCGTCGGGGAGCGCGTCGGCCAGGCCGCGCACCTCCTCCAGGGTCAGGTACGTCCCCGTGGGGTTGTTCGGGTTCGAGAGGATGACGGCCCTGGTCTTCTCCGTCACGGCGGAGAGGAGGGCCTCGGGCTTCGCGGTGTGCCGGTCCGTGAGGGGGACCTTCTTCGGCGAGAGCCCGAGCGTGGTGCTGATGGCCACGTACAGGCCGAAGGAGGGCCAGGGGAAGAGCACCTCGCCGGGGCGCTGGACGAGCTGGAGGAGGTTGAGGAGCACCTCGCTCGACCCGTTACCAACTAGCACGTTCAGCCCGGGATCCGCGCCGGGGTTGGCCTCCGCGACGGCTTCGCGTAAAGAGGCGGCGTGGCGGTCGGGGTAGCGGTTGGCGCGGGGGAGGGCCTCGGCGAGCGCGGCCTCGGCCTCCGGGAGGGGGCCGAAGGAGAGCTCGTTCGAGGTCAGCTTCACGAAGCCGTCCGTCCCGCGCTCCGCAGCAGCCTCCTGAGAGGAGCGTGGCGGCTTGTACGGGGTCAGAGGGTCGAGCTCGGATCTGAAATTGATAGCCATCAGCTATCAGCCGTCAGCCTTCAGATTTTGTCTTCAGGAACATAGCCGCTAAAGACTATTCTTCTTCATTGCGGCTTTCAACGCGATCCGGGTTCCCAATTCCTAGAGACTTGCTGAAGGCTGATAGCTGACCGCTGACAGCTTCCCTGATAGAATCGCAGGTCCTATGGAAGATGCGGCTTTACAGGAGCGGGTTCGGGAGCTCAGAGAGAGGGTCGACGAGGTCGACCGGGAGCTCATCCGGGCCTTGAACGAGCGGGCGCGCATCGTGCAGGAGATCATGACGCTCAAGGCGGAGAGCGGGGCCCCCGTCTACGACCCGAAGCGCGAGGAGGAGATCCTGCGGAGGGTCGTGGAGATGAACAGCGGTCCCATCTACGACTCCTCCATGCGCGACATCTTCGAGCTCATATTGCACCGCATCAGGGACATGGAGATCCAACGCGGGGAGTTTTCTAGCTAGAGATGGACGTATCAGAGGGCGTAAAGACAGACGTAAAGACCGCCAACGGCATGATGGTCCCCGGCACTTTCCGGGTGATCGCCGGCCCCTGCACGGTCGAGAGCTACGAGCAGTTCCTGGCAGGCGCCAAGGCCGTCAAAAGGGCGGGCTTCGAGTACGTCCGCGGTGGCGCCTTCAAGCCCCGCACCTCCCCCTACTCCTTCCAGGGCCTCGGCGAGGAGGGCCTGAAGATAATGTCCGAGGTGAGCGGGGACCTCGGCTTGAAGGTCGTCACCGAGGTGATGGACCCCTACGACATAGAGATGGTGATGGAGTACGCCGACATACTCCAGATCGGCGCCCGCAACATGGCGAACTTCTCGCTCTTGAAGCGCGTCGGTGCCGCCATCGCGGGCACGGACCACGGCGTCGTCCTCAAGCGGGGGCTCTCGGCTACGGTCGAGGAGTGGCTGCTCGCGGCGGAGTACGTCACCTCCTCGGGCGGGGACAACGTGGTCTTGTGCGAGCGGGGCATCCGCACCTTCGAACCGTCTACGCGCTTCACGCTGGACCTCTCGGCGGTCATCGTCGCCAAGAGGCTCACCGACCTGCCGGTAATAGTGGACCCCTCGCACGCCGCAGGGCGCCGCGACCTGGTAGTGCCTCTCTCCAAGGCCGCCGTGGCCGCCGAGGCGGACGGGCTCATGGTCGAGAGCCACCACGACCCGCGCGAGGCGCTGTGCGACGGGGAGCAGGCGCTGCCGGTGGGGGCGCTGCTCGGCCTCAAGGACGCCCTCCGGCCCTTCGCGACCGCCATGGGACGGGAGGTCATCTAGTCTCGGCGACGTTCCGCGGAGGACGGCCGTGAACCTTCTCGGCGGGAGGTTCGTGCTCGTGCGCGAGATCGGCGCGGGCGGGATGTCCACGGTCTTCCTCGGGCGCGACGAGGTCCTGGACAGGCCCGTGGCCGTAAAGATCCTGCGCTCCGAGCTCGAGGGCTCGGACGTGAGCGCCCGCTTCAGGCGCGAGGGACGCACCGCGGCGAGGCTCTCCCACCCAAACGTCGTGCAGGTCTACGACGCCGGGGAGGACGTGCTGGGCGGGCAGGTGACCTCCTACATCGTCGTCGAGTACGTCCCCGGCGGCGACCTGAAGGCCCTGATCGACAGGCGGGGACCGCTCCCCGGCGCGATGCTCTCTCGCATCGGGGCGGCGGTCGCCGACGGGCTCGCCCACGCCCACGAGCGGGGCATCGTCCATCGCGACATAAAGCCGCAGAACGTGCTCATGGACGAGTACGGGAGCCCGAAGCTCACCGACTTCGGCATAGCGCGCGCCCTCGACTCGACCCACTCGACCACCACGGACTCGTACCTCGGCACGGCCACCTACTCGTCCCCCGAGCAGCTGCAGGGCGAGGGGGTTACGCCCAAGAGCGACGTCTACTCTCTGGGCGCGACCCTCTACCACGCCGCGACCGGAGCTCCGCCGTTTACCGGAGGTCCCCTCGACGTCGCCAGCCAGCAGCTCGCGAAGCCCCCCGTCTCGCCGCGCGCCCGCGGCGCGTACATCGGCGAGCGTCTCGAAGCCCTCATCCTCGCCTGCCTCACCAAGGAGCCCGCACAGCGCCCTGACGCCTTCGCGTTGCACGAGAGGCTGCTCCAGATCAGCGCGGCGTCTGCCCCCGTCGAGGCGCCGCCAGGCGTCACGGGGCTCACCCGCGCAACCGACGCCGCCAGGTCCGTCGGGGCCGCGGGCGTCAAGGCCGTCAGGCGGGGCTTCGGCCGGCGCGGGACCCCGCAGCTCTCCGGGCCACCGGAGGTCACGATCAGCATCCCGACGCGGACCTTCAGGGCCGGCTCGAGCCAGAGGCGGGCGCTCGCCTCAGCCATCGTCGGCCTCCTCCTGGTAGGCCTCACCGCGGCCGGCGCCTGGGCGGTGCTCGGGGACAGGCTCGGGAGCGATATGACCGGCCCGATAGAGCGGATCTCCGAGCCGCAGCGGGAGTCGCCCGAAGCGCCTCCGGCCCTGCGCTCGGAGAACGCGGGCGGTGGGGGCGTTCTCGCCGAGAACACCCCCGCACAGGAGCCGGCAGCGGAGCCCGCCCTGCCGCCGGAGGCGGCCGAGCAGGCGGTCTTCGACATGTACTACGAGATGTCGTTCGCGAGGCCCGAGACCTCCTACGCCTTCCTCTCCGAGCGGCTGCAGCGGGAGATAGGCTCCCCCCAGCAGTGGGCCGAGCAGGAGGACATCTACTCCTTCGAGTACATGACCTTCGAGGGGTATCAATACCCGAACGCCACGGCCTCCGGGGAGACGGCCGAGGTGGCCTTCGAGGTGAGGCTCGACCGCACCTACGGTTCCGAGCTGCTCTCGGGGACCTGGGTCTGCGTGGTCGAGGACGGGGAGTGGAGGCTCGACCGGCTGGAGAACGAGCAGAGCGTCCAGGCCTGAGGCGTGCCCGCGACGCCTTTCTAGACCCCCTCCGCAACACTCGCCGCCTCTAGCTCCTATAATCACCGGCGTGATGAGGCTCACGGAGAGATTCGTTCTGGAGCGCGAGATCGGCTCGGGCGGCATGTCCACGGTGTTTCTGGGGCGCGACGAGGTGCTCGATCGTCCCATCGCGGTCAAGCTGCTCAAGCCGGGGTACAACGAGACCGACATCGGTACCCGCTTCAGGCGCGAGGGGCGCACGGCCGCCAGGCTCTCCCACCCCAACATCGTGCAGGTCTACGACGCCGGGGAGGGGACCTACGAGGGCCGCGAGACCTCCTACATAGTCATGGAGTACGTCCCGGGCGGCGACCTCAAGGACCTTATGGACAGGAAGGGCGCCCTCTCGGGCGCGGAGCTCGCCAGGTTGAGCGAGGCAGCCGCTGGCCTCGCCCACGCCCACGAGCGGGGCGTCATCCACCGCGACATCAAACCCCACAACATCCTGCTCGACGAGAACGGCCGCCCCAAGCTCTCGGACTTCGGCGTCGCCCGCGCCCTCGACGCCTCTCAGGCCACCCGCACCGGCGCCTACCTCGGCACCGCGCTCTACTCCCCGCCCGAGCAGCTGCGCGGCGAGGGGGTTACGCCCAAGAGCGACGTCTACTCCCTGGGCGTCACCCTCTACCACGCGGCCACGGGAGAGCCGCCGTTCACCGGCGCCCCCATAGAGATCGCCAGCCAGCATGTCTCCAAGGAGCCCACCCCGCCGAGGGAGATCAACGACGCGGTGAGCCCCTCGATGGAGGCCCTGATCCTCGATTGCATGAACAAGGATCCCGACGCCCGGCCGACCGCCGACGAGGTGCGCCTCAGGCTCCTCGAAGCCGGCCGCGGCGTCTATGCCACGCAGGCCTACGAAGACCCGCCCACGAACGAAGAGACCACGCAAGAGAAGCCCGCAGGAGCCGTGGCGCCCCCGCGACAGGGCGGTACGGCGCCGAGCCGGCCCGCCGTGACGGACCGCCGTCGCGCACCGTCGCGGCGCGGGGGCATCCTGGTCGCCCTGGCCGTCGTGGCCGTGCTCGCAGTGATCGGGGCGCTCGCCATCCCCTCACTCCTTGGGGGAGGGGACGAGCAGGCAGGAGGCGGGAACCCTTCGAACAACGCGAACCAGGACCCCTCCGGCGGTGGCCAGGATGGACAGAACCAGCAGGAAGGGGGCGCCGGCCAGCAGGAGACCTCGCAGGCGGGCTCTGCGCAGGATTCGCCCTCGCAAGGTAGCCAGGAGCAGGCGGGTGGAGTCGACCAGGGACAGGCGGAGGGTGGCCTTACGGCGGAGGCCGCAGAACAGACGGTGAAAGAGTTCTACACGTCCGCCGCTCGGGGGGATTACGATACATCCTACGCGTTGTTGACCGACGGGTGGCGGCAGGAGTACTTCCCCACGCAGGCGGATCTGGCGGCCACGTTCGAGCCCGTCCAGGACGTAACGTTCGTGGACGGCCCTGCGGCCGAGGTTGACGGCGACACGGCGACCGTCACGGGCAGGACGAGGGCTGAGCTCGACACCCAGATCGAGCAGAACGAGGGTACGTGGATACTGGTGAGCGAAAACGGCGAGTGGAGAATAGACGAGTGGACCGTCAACCGCCTGAGCACCCAGCCCACGTAGACGCGGTGGGTGCGGGGCACGGAAGGTAGCGTCTCTGAAGACTATACTCACGGCGTTCGTAGCGGCGATCATCGGCGGCCTCGTCACCGCGCTCTTTATCTTCCTCGCGGAGCATCGCCTCGACGAGGGGTCCCGCGACGTGACGATCAGGGAGGCTTCGCCGCCGGTGGGGGAGGTCTCGGGGGATGTCGCCGGCGTGCCGGTGCGCGAGGTCTACACGCGCAGCGGTCCCGGGGTGGTGAGCGTGGACGTGGCCTCCTCGGAGACCGGGCCGGGAGGGGGTTCGGGCTTCGTGCTCGACGAGCAGGGCTACATCGTCACCAACCAGCACGTCGTGGGGGGGGCCGAGGACATCTCGGTCAGGTTCGCCAGCGGTGTGAGGGAGGATGCCGAGGTCGTAGGCGAGGACCCCTCGACCGACGTGGCGGTCATAAAGGTGGACGCCTCCGAGGGCGTGCTCAAGCCGCTCACGCTCGGCGACTCGGGGAGCGTAGGGGTAGGGGAGCCGGTCATCGCCATCGGTAACCCGCTCAACGTCGGGATCAGCGTCACCACCGGGATCGTGAGCGGTACCGAGAGGCCCATAGACGCGCCTAACGGCTACACGATAGACGGCGCGGTCCAGACCGACGCGGCGATAAACCCCGGCAACTCGGGCGGGCCATTGCTCGACTCGCGCGGGACGGTCATCGGGGTGAACGCCCAGATCGCCTCGGAGTCCGGCGGGTTCGAGGGCGTGGGCTTCGCCGTCCCGATAGACACCGTGAAGGGCGTGGTCGAGCAGCTCATAAGCACGGGGGAGGTCGTGCACGGCTACATCGGGGTGCGGATGTTCTCTGTAGGCGTGGACGAGCTGGCGGCCTACACCGGCCTCTCCGAAGAGGAGCTCGCCGACGAGTACGGCCTGCCCTCGAACGGGGCCATAGTGAGCGAGGTCACGGCCGGCGGCCCCGCCGCCGAGGCCGGCGTCTCGGGCGGCGAGGAAGAGGAGATCGAGGGGCTCTCGGTCCCGATCGGGGACGTCATAACCAGGATCGACGGTAAAGCCGTCTCCTCGCCCGACGACGTGATCGAGGTGGTCAACGCCTCGGAGCCCGGCGACGAGCTGGCGCTCACGGTAGTGAGCCCGCGCGAGGAGCCTCGCCGGGTCGGGGTCACGGTCGGCGTCAGGCCGGAAGGGACGTGAGCTAGCGTGGCGCGGGGTAGGGTGAGGTGGTTCTCGGAGGAGAAGGGCTTCGGCTTCATCGAGGACGACTCGGGTAAGCCGGTGCTCGTCCACTACACGGAGATAGTGGGGGAAGGCTTCCGGACGCTCGAGGAGGGCGGCGAGGTCGAGTTCGAGGTCGCGCAGGAAGAGGACCGGCGCAGAAGGGCCGCCAGGGTCGAGGCGGTAGGCTAGCCGTGAGGGACGTGGAGGGGCTCAAGCGAGACGCCGCCTTCGCGGCGGTGGACCGCTACGTCGAGAGCGGGATGACCGTCGGCCTCGGGTCCGGGACGACGGCCGCCTTCGTGGTAGCCAGGATGGGCGAGTTGATCTCGGGCGGCGCGCTGCGCGACGTGCGCGGGGTGCCCACCTCAGAGCGGACGGCGGCGCTGGCCCGGGAGGTCGGCGTTCCCCTCGCGACGCTCTCGGAGGCCAGGCCCGCCCTCACCCTGGACGGGGCTGACGAGATCGGGCCCGACCTCGCGGTCATCAAGGGCCTGGGCGGGGCGCTGCTGCGGGAGAAGATAGTCGCCGCCGCCTCGGAGGGGGGCCTCGTCATCGTCGCCGACGGCTCGAAGCCGGTGGATGCCCTGGGCAAAGGCCGGCTCCCCGTGGAGGTCGAGCCCTACGGCTGGAGCAGGACCCTAGAGGCCCTCGCCACCCTGGGCTGCGAGCCCGAGCTCCGTCCGGACCTGACAGACCCGCAGGGGCCACCCTTCGTCACCGACGGGGGGCACTACACGGCGGACTGCCTCTTCCCGGCCGGTATCCCCGACCCCGCCTTCCTGGAGGCCGAGATAAAGCGCATCCCCGGAGCCCTCGAGTGCGGCCTCTTCGTGGGTCTCGTCCGCGCGGCGGTCGTCGCGCGAGAAGGGGGCGTTGAGATAAAGGAAGCCGGTGGGTAACCTTTAGGTTACGGCATCCGGTAAAACCTGTAGGGGCGGTTCGCGAACCGCCCCTACATCGTGAAACCTTACGCCTAGCTGCTCGCCGCGCCGAACCCCGCGCGTGCTCCGGCGCGGCTGGAGCGCTCCTTCTCGACTACCAGCTTGTAGATCTGGTCGAGCTCTACGTAGACGGTAACCCTGCCGTCCTGCATCTTCACCCGCAGGTGGTCGTCGCCGACCTCCAGGTCCCCCACGTCGTCTTGCTCGACGGTGAACGTGTCGCGGCGGTCCCAGATCACGAGGTTAGCCTCCTCGCTCTTGGCCTCGTCCACTACCTTCTGGATCAGTGCTCTGTCCACGCCTGCAACTTCCCTTCTAGAAGGTCTCCGAAAACGTCCGGGCTATTCTACTCTACCTGCCCCGCGGGGGGCCGCAGCCGCCACCCTTCGGACGCCCGGACCGAAGACGGTTACAATACCCGGCGATCCGAGCTTGAAGAAGGTAACGCGCGAGATCCGGGACCTCGACAGGGCACTCTTCAGGGCCGTCTTCGGCCTGAAGTGGCAGCCGCTGACGACCGTGCTGCGCGCCTTCACCGTCGCCGGGACCGCCGGGGCGCTCTGGGGCTTCGTCGCGGCCGGGGCCTTCCTCGTCACCGGCCTGCGGCCCTGGCACCTGCTCGTGCCCTGGGTCGCGGTAGCGGCCTCCTGGACGCTGGCCGAAGGGGCCAAGTACCTCTTCAACCGCGGCAGGCCCTATATCCACGACACGGAGATAGCCCCGCTCATAAAGACGCCGTCCTCGAGCTCCTTCCCCTCGGGCCACTCGGCGACCGCCGCGGCGGGCGCTCTGACCCTCTCGGCCGTCTACCCCGCCTACGCCCCCGCGTTCCTCTTCGCGGGCTTCCTGGTGACCCTCTCGCGCGTCTACCTCGGCGTCCACTACCCCTTCGACGTGCTCGCCGGGGCGCTCATAGGGACGCTCACGGCCGGCGTCGTGATCGTCGCAGCGGGTGTCGCGGCGTGAAGCAGATTACCCACCCCTCCCCGGCGATACGGTAGAGAACGCCCATGAGCATCTCGCGCTACCACAGCGTAGGCGCCGTCGCTAGGGACCTGCGGGCGCTCAAGGAGCTCGACGAGCGCCTCGAGGCCGCGGGCGTCCCGCCCGGCTCCCTGCTGGTGCTGGCGCGCCGGCGCGACGAGCGCCTCGCCGGCGTCACCCTCCCGGACGCCCGCGTGCGCGGGGTGGGGGGCGGCCTCACGCGGCTCCAGTGGTTCGAGTTTGCGAGCTTCTTTCTCGGGGTGACCGCCGTGAGCGTCCTCATGGGCGCCGTCCATCTTCCCACCGGCCTCGTCGTGCAGGCCGTGATGACCCTCGCCGCCATAGTTGGGCTCGTCCTCTACCACAGGCGTCCCCGGGTCGAGAAGGAGCTCGTCGGTTTGGGCCTGCCCGAGGGGCCGGCCGAGGAGTGGGCGGAGGCCTTCCCGGACGGCTTCGCCCTCGCGCTCGCCACCGTTACCGCGGATCTCCTCGACGAGACGCAGGAGGCGTTCCTCGACGAAGGCCTCGAAGCGCCGCTCGCCGTAGACCGCAGGCCGGTGCTCTGAGAGCCATCAGCTGTCAGCCGTCAGCAAGAGCAAGGGCTCCCGATCGAGCCTCACGCCATTTGCGTTGAAAGCCCTGACCAAAAAGAATAGCCTATAGCACGGTGTGACTCACAACAGGAAAAGCTGAGAGCTGACCGCTGATGGCTGAAAGCTAAAAGTGATAGTACGCGAGACCCCAGACTCGTTCGTGCTCATAGAGCAGCACGACCACGCCCTGGCCTCGGGGGAGTTCGCGAGACGGTGGGTAGAGGAGCCGCGGCCTGTTGCGAGCACGCTGTACGCGATAGCGCACCACGACGTGGCCTGGCGCGGTCCCGACGCGGAGGTGCGCTGGAACGAGGAGACCGGGCGTCCTTACTCGTTCGTGGATTACCCTCCCGAGCTCAAGGTCCGGGCCTACGCCGAGGGTCTCGAGTGGGTGGAGCAGAGGGACCCCTACGCGGCGTGCCTGTGCAGCATGCACTACGAGACGCTCTTGCGCCGTTTCGGCGGCAGCGAGACCGAGGCGAGGTTCGTCGAGGACGAGACCCGGCGCCAGGTGAGGCTGCGGGCCGGGATGAGCGGGGAGGAGCTCGAAAACCTCGAGCGCAACCTGAACCTCCTCAGGCTGTGCGACGGCCTCTCGCTCTTCGTCTGCCTCAACGAGCCGGGCGGCGACGAGGACCCGCCGCCCTACCCGGAAGGCTTCGAGTTCGAGGGGGAGCGCTACCGCCCGGTCTGGGAGGACCGGCGCACCCTGCGCCTCGAGCCCAACCCCTTCTCCGGGCCTTTCGAGGTCGCCATCCCGTACAGCACGGTGGGCCGCGATCGTCGTCACCTCGAGAGCGGTAGCCTGGAACTCCGGGTGGTAACCTCTACCTAGGCGCGGGCCATCGAGGGCCCTGCTCGAACGACCTACATTACCTAGAAAGGACCTGATGAGAGACGCATCTTACGAGTTCCTGAAGAGGTTGCTCTCCACGCCGGGACCGAGTGGCAACGAGGGCGTGGCGGCGAGGGTGTGGCGGGAGGAGGCCGGCGGCTTCGCCGAGGTCCGGGCCGACAGGATGGGCAACTCCTTCGCCACCCTGAACCCGGGTGGGTCGCCTAGAGTGATGCTCGCCGGGCACATAGACGAGATCGGGCTGATGATCACCCACATAGACGAGAAGGGCCTGCTCCGCTTCACCGGCGTGGGCGGCTGGGACTCTCAGGTGCTCGTCGGCCAGCGGGTGCGGATCCAGGCCAAAGATGGCGAGGTGATGGGCGTCATAGGCAAGAAGGCCATCCACGTCATGGAGCCCGAGGAGCGCAAGAAGGTCTCCGAGATAAAGAGCCTCTGGATAGACATAGGCGCCAGGGATGGCGACGAGGCGAAGGGGATGGTCAGGGTAGGCGACGTCGGCGTCGTGGACCAGGACCTCCTCGAGCTGCCCAACGACCGCATAGCCTCCCGCTCGCTGGACAACCGGATGGGCGCCTTCGTGGTGCTCGAAGCCCTGCGGCTGCTCTCCGGGGAGGAGGGCGTCCAGGCCGAGGTCGTCGCGGTGGCGAGCGTGCAGGAGGAGATCGGGCTCTACGGCGCGCGCGGCGCCGCCTTCGGCCTCGACCCGGACGCCGCCATAGCCGTCGACGTGACCCACGCGACCGACACCCCCGGCGTCTCCAAGAACGAGAACGGCGATCACGCCCTCGGGAGCGGCCCCGTCATAAAGCGCGCCACCAACCTGAGCCCCATAGTCTCCGAGGGCCTCATCGCCGCCGCGGAGGAGGCTGGCATCGACTACACTCTCGAAGCCGACTCGCGCTCGACGGGGACCGACGCCGACGCGATCCAGTTCACCCGCGCCGGCATCGCCACGGGGCTCGTCTCGGCCCCCAACCGCTACATGCACTCGCCGAACGAGATCGTCGATCTCGGGGACCTCGAGGGCTGCGCGCGTCTGATCTCGGTCTACGTAAAGGGTCTCGACCCGGACACGGACTTCGTCCGCTAGCGTGACGAAGGGGAAGCTGCGGGCCTCGCCCCTGGTCGAGGCCTCGCTTCTGCTCACCGCCTTCTTTTTCGGGACCAACTTCGCGGCGGTGAAGCTGGTAGTCGAGAGCGTGCCGCCGATACTCTTCGCGGCGACGCGCTTCACGCTAGCGGGGCTCCTGCTGCTGCCCCTGGCCCTCCTCTCCGGGGCCGAGAACCGCCTCTCGCGAAGGGACCTCGTGCCCATGCTCGCCCTCGGCCTCGTCGGCGTGACCCTGACCCAGACTGTCTTCACCGTGGGCGTCGGCCTCACCACGGCCGCGAACACTGCGCTCGTGTACTCGACCTCCCCGGTGTGGGGGATGCTCCTAGCCTTCGCGCTCGGGTGGGAGCGCCCGAGGGTCTCCGGCGTGCTCGGGGTAGGGCTCTGCCTCCTCGGGGTCGGCGCGATCGTCTACGGAAGCCTCGACTTCGCCGGGACGAGCCTGCTGGGGGACGCCCTGATCCTGGCGGCGGCCGTCTCCTGGGGCTCCTATACCGTCCTCATTCTCCCTTTCTTGCGGCGCTACTCCGCCCTCGCCGTCGGCGCCTACGCGATGACGCTCGGCGGTCTCGCCGCCTTCCCCCTGGCCGCCCTGGACCCGTCGCCCCTGAACCTTGCCGCCCTCGACGGCCTCACGTGGGGCGCCGCGGCCTACTCGGCGCTCTGCTCCTCGACCTTCGGCTTCGCCGCCTGGGGGTGGGGTGTCTCCCACGTCGGCGCCAACCGCGTCCTGATCTACCAGTACCTCGTCACCCTCACGGGTGTGAGCACCGGCATCCTCCTCCTCGGCGAGACCTTCGGAGCCGGGCAGCTCATCGGCGCGGCCGTGATCCTCGCCGGCGTCTACCTCGCCCGCAGCAGGTAGAGGGGGCGACGCGCCGCCGGACAGGGCAGAAGAGGACTCCTGCGACGGCCCCTGGACCTTCCGGTTCTCTATCTAGCGTCGTCCAGCGCGCCCGGACCTCTCTTTTCTGGCGCGATCTCCCGGTTCGGGGAGGACGAAGAGCAGGGCGAGGGCGACTATGAGGGCGAGGCTGGCCGCGACGTTGACGAACGCGAGCAGGAAGACCAGCACGTAAGCGACCATCCCGAGCATGTAGCGTCGCGTCATGGCCCGTAGCAGGGAGGGATCGAGGCCGCGGTCCACGAGGCGGCGGTTGGTCGCGGCGTAGAGCCACAGCAGGGTGACGAAGACGGCGGTAACTGCCAGGGTGCCGGCGTAGATCACGCCCGCGGTCTCGCGCTCGGCGGCGCTCCCTTCAAGGTACTCGGCCAGCAGGGCGGTCGGGAAGGGGATGAAGGCCACGCACATGAGGAATAGGATGTTCAAGAAGAGCAGCCCGTGGTCCGAGCGCTCGATAAACCGGAAGCGGTTGTGGTGGTTCGCCCAGATCACGCCGATCTGCAGGAAACTGATGACGTACGCCAGAAAGGAGGGCCAGAGGCCGACGAGCGCCTGGGGCAGCGTGGTCCCCGGGGGCTCCTCGTCGAGGTGGGGGACCCCGATCTCGATGATGAGCAGCGTGATCGCGATGGCGAACACCGCGTCGGAGAACGCCTCGATCCGGACCGTGTCGTCACGTCCAGCCGAGCCCCCGCCGATGCTCAATGCGCGCCCCTCTTCCTGGTGAGCCCTCGCCCCGTATTCTGTACCGCTCGCTAACCCGGACGCAACGTGTCGCGAGAGACGAGGGCTAGACCCGCCTGCCGGGGTCCCGGCTCAAAGCTCGCCCGACCTGACGTCCAAGCGGCGCTCCTCGCCACCCCTGCCCACGCCCCTATTATTTGATATCGGCAAGTAAATTATGGACAATAGCAAGAATATGAGTAGGCGGCGTATGGTGAGCGAAGATCTCGAGTGGAGGATCGAGGCGGTCAGGCGCTTCAACCGCTTCTTTACGCGCCGGATCGGGGTTCTGCGCGAGGGCTTGTTGCACAGCCGGTACTCCCTTACGGAGGCCCGCGTCCTCTTCGAGCTGGCGAACCGCGACGAGCCCACGGCCACCGATCTGTCACGCGAGTTGGGGTTGGACCCGGGGTATCTCAGCCGTACCCTGGCCCGGCTCGAGGAGCAGGGGCTCGTCGCCAGGGCCCGGTCGGAGAGAGACGGGCGCCGGCGCCTCCTCTCGCTGACCCCGGATGGCGAGAAGGCCTTCTCTCTGCTCGATAGCCGTTCGAGGGAAGAGATGGCCGAGATGCTCGGCGGGCTCTCCGAGGGAGATCAGGTGCGTCTGCTGGAGGCCATGCGGACCATCGAGGGCATCTTCGAGGACAGCCTCAAGTTCTCCGAGCCGTTCGTGTTGCGCGCCCACGAGCCGGGAGATATGGGATGGGTGGTCCACCGGCACGGCGTCCTCTACGCCAGGGAGTACGGTTGGGACGAGAGCTTCGAGGCGCTCGTTGCCCGGATAGTCGCGGACTTCATCGACGGCTACGACCCGGCGAAAGAACGCTGCTGGATCGCCGAGATGGGCGGCGAGCGGGTGGGATGCGTCTTCCTCGTAAAGGCGAGCGACGCTGTAGCCAAGCTGCGGTTGCTCCTGGTCGAGCCCGAGGCGCGCGGCCTGGGTCTGGGCAACCGCCTCGTCGAGGAGTGCATCCGCTTCGCCAAGAGCCGCCGCTACGAGAAGCTAACGCTCTGGACCAACAGCGTCCTCGACGCCGCCAGGCACATCTACGAGGAGCACGGTTTCGTGCTCGTGGACGAAGAAGAGCACCACAGCTTCGGCCACGACCTCGTCGGGCAGAACTGGGAGCTCGCGCTTTGATAGAGACATAAGGTTCTCAGGTTCTGAGGGGTGCTCCTGGCGGGGCGGGTTACCTACACTCGTAACCTCAAGACCTCAAAGCCTTTCCCGTTGAAGGCGGTACCTTTCGCGGACCGCTTGAGGCCGGCTGGCCCAGCCGAACTGGCTGCTACTGATGCCAGGTCTTCCGCAGCACGCGGACCCAGTTCTCGTGAGCCAGCTTCTTCAGCGCCGCGTCGTCGTAGCCGCGTTCGCGCAGCGCCCCGAGCAGCCTCGGTAGTCCCGAGGCGTCCCCGATGTCTCGCGGCACCTTCGCCCCGTCGAAGTCCGAGCCGAAGCCGACGCGGTCGATGCCGATCCTCTCCACCAGGTAGTCCACGTGGCGCACCACGGTCTGGATAGGCGTGTCCTCCTCTTCCTTGCCGTCCTCGCGCAGGAACCCGACGGCGAAGTTCACGCCGACCATCCCGTCCGAGTCCCGGATGGCGTCGAGCTGCCCGTCGGTGAGGTTGCGCGAGGCGGGGCAGAGGGCGTGGGCGTTGGAGTGGGTGGCTACGAGGGGCGCCTCCGAGAGCGCGGCCACCTCGAAGAACCCCTTCTCGTTCAGGTGGGAGAGGTCCATCAGTACGCCCAGCCGGTTGCACTCTCGCAAGAGCTTCCGCCCGGTGTCCGTCAGGCCAGGCCCCGTATCCGGAGAAGAGGGGAACCGGAAGGGGACCCCGTAGGCGTAGGCGTTCGGCCTGCTCCACACGAGGCCGACCGAACGCAGACCTCTCTCGTAGAGGTTCTCCAGCGCCTCGGGGTCCGGGCCGAGGTTCTCGGCGCCCTCGAAGTGGAGGATCGCCGCGAGGGTGCCGTCGTCGAGGCACGACTCGAGCTCATCCGCCGTCCGTACGATCCTGACCTCTCCTTCGGATTCGGTCTCGATGCACAACAGAGTCTCCACCAGCCCGTCGGCGAAGTCGCGCGCGTAGACGGGGTCGAGCGGTGGGGCGTCCGCGACCTCGTAGCCGTTCTCGGTAAGGGTGAGCGCGGATTCCTCGGTCCAGCCGTCGTCCTCCGGGTTCCGGGCGTAGCAGGCGAAGAACCCGCCGCCGAAGCCGCCCTCGCGAGCGCGCGGCAGGTCTATGTGCCCGAGATCGCCCCTCTCGAAGAAGCCGCGCTCCTCCCCACGCTCCGGAAAGCGGAGCTTCAGCAGCGTGTCGTTGTGCCCGTCGAAGATCGGTAAGCTATCCATCCGACCGATGATACAGCGAGAGAGAACAAGAGAAAGGATAAGAAGAAGGGGCCGCGGGCGCGGCCCCTCAATGCTCTAGACGTGAAGTCCTGAAGCCTGAAGCCTCCCTAGTACTTCGGTACGCTCGGGTCTATCTCCTCGCTCCAGGCGTCGATGCCGCCCTTGACGTTGTAGACGTTCCGGAAGCCTGCTTCCTTGAGGAGCCTGACGGCCCGCGCGCTGCGCCCGCCGGTCTTGCAGTGGACCGCGAGGGGCTCGTTACGTTCCAGCTCCACCAGGCGCTCGGGCAACTCGGCGAGGGGGATGAGCCTCGCGCCGATGTTCGCAACCTCGTACTCGTGCGGCTCGCGCACGTCGAGGACGGAGACCTTGTTGCCGTTCTGGAGGCGCCCCTTGAGCTCCTGGACGGTGATCTCGGGCACCTCGTCGGTCTGGGCCTGGGCGTTCGCCTGCGGGATGCCGCAGAACTCCTGGTAGTCGATAAGCTCGGTGACGGTCGGGTTCTCGCCGCAGACCGGGCAGTTCGGGTCCTTGCGCAGCCTCATCTCGCGGAAGCTCATGCCGAGGGCGTCGTAGAGGAGGAGGCGTCCGATCAGGGGCTCCCCGATCCCGAGAAGGAGCTTGACGGTCTCGGTGGCCTGGATCGTGCCGATCGCGCCAGGCAGTATCCCCAGCACCCCGCCCTCGGCGCAGCTCGGGACGAGGCCGGGCGGAGGCGGCTCGGGGTAGAGGCAGCGGTAGCACGGTCCTTCTTCGGCGTAGAAGACGCTCGCCTGGCCCTCGAAGCGGAAGATCGAACCGTACACGTTGGGCTTGCCCGTGAGTACGCTCGCGTCGTTGACCAGGTAGCGGGTCGGGAAGTTGTCCGTCCCGTCGACGATGACGTCGTAGTCCTCGAAGATCTCCAGGGCGTTCTCGCTGCTCAGGGGCTCCCCGAAGGTCTCGACGTTCACGTTCGGGTTTATGTCCTCTATCTTCTCGCGGGCGCTCTCGAGCTTCGGACGCCCGAGGTCGGAGGTGCCGTGGATGATCTGGCGCTGCAGGTTCGACTCGTCCACGACGTCGAAGTCCACGATGCCTATGGTCCCGACGCCGGCCGCCGC
>DATACV010000180.1:0-18604 GCA_036258875.1 Rubrobacteraceae bacterium | reverse complement strand
CGTGCTGGCCAGCGTCGTGTTGCAGCTGGCCCTTGGGCTCCTGATCGCGGTAGCCGCCAACAGGGCTCGCAGGCGTCGTCTGCCGGGCATGGTGTTCATGCGCTCGGTCATCCTCTCCGCCTGGGTCATGCCGGGCGTCGTGATCGGTATCGTGTGGGCCATCTTGCTCAACGAGGCGAGCTACGGGCTGGCAAACCTCCTTCTCTCGATCGTCGGCATAGGCAGCGTCGCGTGGCTCTCCAACCCCAACACGGCCCTGATGTCGATCATAATAGCCAATGTCTGGCGGGGGACAGCCTTCAGCATGATCCTGCAGTACGCGGGACTGCAGTCCATCCCGGACGAGCTCTACGAGGCGGCGGAGGTTGACGGCGCCAACGCGCTGCAATCCTTCTGGTACATCACGATACCCCAGCTCAGGCCGATACTCATGATCAACATCATCCTGATCACGATCTCCACCCTCAACACCTTCGACATGATCCTACCGCTGACCGGAGGAGGGCCGGGGCGGGCGACGGAGGTGCTCTCGCTGCGCACCTACAACGTCATCTTCGGGCAGTTCAGCCTGGCCGGCGGCGCCGTGCTGGCGGTGATCATGCTGGCCATCAGCCTGGCCCTCACCCTCATCTACAGGCGCCTGCTGCGATCGGAGGGGACGGTATGAGGAGCCGCAGGAGCCAGCGCCTGGTAGGGGACGCGCTCACCTACCTGGTCTTCGCCCTGGTCCTGGTGTTCTTCGGCGGGCCGCTCTTGTGGGTGCTCTCCCTCTCCATAAGGACCCAGCAGGAGGTCTTTATCACCTCGCTGCGCGTGATCCCGGAGAGCCCGACGCTTGAGAACTACGTCGAGGTTCTGTACTCCGCACAGTTCTCCGTGTTCCTGACCAACTCGCTCAAGCTGGCCGTGGCGGGGAGCGTCGGCGCGATACTCGTCGCCGCCCCTGCCGCCTACGCGTTCTCCCGCCTGAGCTTCCGCGGCAACAGCGCGTTGCTCATCAGTCTGCTCGCGCTGCAGATGATCTCGGAGCTGGTGATCGCCATCCCGCTCTACAGGTACTTCGCCCGGCTGAACGTGCTGGATTCTCACTTCAGTACGGCGATGGTCTACATCGCCATCCTGGTCCCGCTGGCCACGTGGATGCTCAAAGGCTTCTTCGACAGCATACCTCCCGCCCTCGATGAGGCGGCAATGGTGGACGGCTGCACCAGGTTCGGGGCGTTCCTGAGGGTGACGTTGCCCCTCATCCTCCCCGGCCTCACCTCGGTCTTCGTGCTCACGGCGATCCTCGCCTGGAACCAATTCATCGTGCCTTACATCCTGCTCAGCGAGCCCTCGCTCCTGCCGATCTCCGTCGGCATCCTCAACTTCCAGGGTAACTACGCCTCGACCTCGCCCAACGTGGTCGCGGCGGGTGGGATCCTGGCCATGCTGCCGGCCATCGCCACCTTCGTCATCCTGCAGCGGTTTATCGTCCGCGCCCTGACGGCTGGAGCTATCAAGGGCTGAATCAAGACTTCAGGCATCAGGTGTCGACCACCCGGCCGGTGTTGTCCGAGGCTCGCGAGGAGATCCTATCTTTTTGAGCATCGGTGCAAGGGACTCGTTTCTGGACATTTGCGGGGAAATCGGAGGTAAGTATTGATCGTCCACATGATAGGCAACGCCCACATCGACCCCGTGTGGCTGTGGCCCTGGCAGGCCGGGGTCGACGAGGCGCTGGCCACGTTCCGTTCCGCCGCGGACCGCTGCGACGAGTACCCGGAGTTCGTCTTCACCCGCGGCGAGTCCTGGCTCTTCGAGCAGGTGGAGCGGATCGACCCCGAGCTCTTCGAGCGGGTGCGGCGCCTGGTCGAGGGCGGACGGTGGCACATCACGGGAGGCCAGTACATCCAGCCCGACGTCAACCTCACCACGGTCATGGGCCTGCGCCGCCAGATCCTCCACGGCCAGCGCTATTTCAGGGACCGCTTCGGGGTGAGCCCGAAGGTGGGCTACAACGTCGACTCCTTCGGCCACCCGGCGACGCTGCCGGACGTCCTGGCGAGCCACGGGTACGTCGGGTACGTCTTCCACCGTCCCGGCGCCCACCAGGTCGAGCTGCCGGCCCAGACGTTCCGCTGGCGAGGGGTTGGCGGGGGAGAGGTGATAGGCTTCAGGATCTCGCCGGCCTACGTCACGTTCTCGGACGATCTGTACGGCCAGATCATGCTCTCCATCGAGGCGGCGAGCCGCGATCTGGGACACACGATGTGCTTCTACGGCGTTGGCAACCACGGCGGCGGACCCACCAAAGCGAACATCGAGTACATCCTCGAGAACGCGCACGCCTTTCCTGACGCGGAGCTGCGGTTCAGCACTCCCCAGGCCTTCTTCGACGCCGTCGAAGAGAGCAGGGACCGCCTCCCGCTCGTAACCGAAGAACTGCAACACACCTTCCCCGGATGCTACAGCGTGATGCACGACATCAAGCAGAACCAACAGCGCGGCGAGCACCTGCTGGATCAGTGTGGCCGCATAGTGGAGGGCTTCGTGGACGACGAAGGGGAGAGGCGGGAGCTCCGCGAGCGGATCAACGGGGCGTGGGACGACCTGCTCTTTACCGCGTTCCACGACATCCTGGCCGGGACCTCGGTCCCGGCGGCGTGGGACTCGGTGAGGGCCATGCAGGGCCGGGCCAGGATAACCGGCGAGGAGGTCGCCGTCGAAGCCACCCGCCGCTGGGCGCGCCGCGTCCTGCCTCCGGTCGACGAGCAGCAGATCGTCGTCATCAACCCCGACGACGCCCCCTGGACAGGCATGGTCGAGACGGAGCCGTTCCTGGGATTCGACGCCTGGAGGGATCGCTGGCTGAGCGACCTCGAGGGGAGCCCCATAGAGTTCCAGGCGGTTCAGCCCGACGCGGCCGCCCACGTCGAGCGGGTTGTCTTCCCTCTCAGCCTCGATCCAAGGGGGTTCGCGCAGATCTTGCTGAGGACCGGCAAGCGCCCACCTTCCGAGGCCCAGGACACGGACCTGCAAGCCTCGCCCCGACTCATCGCCAACGACCACCTGCGGGTGGAGCTCGGCGGGTCCGGTATTCGGCGGTTAATCGCCGGAGATCAGAGTTTGCTGGGGGAGGACGGCGTGGGGCTGCACCTGCGACGGGACCTCAGCGACACCTGGACCTTCCACACCGATCGCTTCGACGAACCCGTGGAGACGGCACTAAGGGTCGACGGGTGGATCGTGGAGGAGAGCGGGCCGCTGCGGGCGCGGGTCCGCGCGGAGGGATGGCTGGGCCGCTCCGCCGTGCGATGGACCCTCACCCTGCACCGCGACGAGCCCCGGCTCCAGGTAAGGGTAGAAGTAAACTTCAGCGATCGCTTCAAGCTCTTGCAGATGCCGATCCACCTGGCGGCCGCCCCCCCCATCCGGACCGACGGGCTACCCGGCGGCCAGGTGGAGCGTGCTGCCGGCCCTGCGGAGTGGCCCGTCCAGGGTTGGTCGCGCGTGGGGGTGAGGGATCGGCAACTGGCCATGGTGACCGGAGACGCCTACAGCCTGAGCCTGGACGGCGACCGCTGGCAGTGGACCCTGCTCAGGAGCCCGAAGATGGCGTGGGGGGGCGGTGAGCCGGTCGTGTACGCCGGGCGTGATTGGCACACGGATCAGGGGCCGCACACGTTCGACTTCGTCCTCTGCGTTGGTGAGAGACTCGACGAGACGATGCTGCAAACCGCGGCGCGGCAGCAGATGCAGCCCCCCATCGTCTTCGACCGCTACGAGGGCATGGACCGCCCGCCCTGGGGCAACAGCCCCCCGCGCGCTCTCTGGCTGGGCGCGGTGGAGCGGGCCCTGGCCGACGGGAGGATGGGCCACCTGTTGGAGAACGAAAACGTGGACGCGGTGCGCCCCCTCTTCGAGAGGCGCGAACAGGACCGGGAGGGGTAGAAGGTGGCGGAATTCTCCGGAAAGGTAGCTATCGTTGCCGGCGGCGCCAGGGGCATCGGGAGGGCGGCTGCCCGAAAGCTGGCCGCCGAAGGCGCTTCGGTCGTGATCTGCAGCGACCGCGAGGACCAGGTCGAGGAAGCCGTCGCCGGGTTGGGCGATGAAGGACTCGAGGTTCGCGGAACACGGGCGGACGTTACCTCATCGGCCGACATGAAGGACCTTGTGGATTTCGCCGCCGAGACCTACGGCGGTCTGGACGTCCTGGTAAACAGCGCCGGGGTCCAGCGCTACGGGACCGTCGTGGAGACCGACGAGGAGGTGTGGGACGAGGTCCTCGACGTGAACCTCAAGGGGATCTACCTGGCGTCGAAACACGCCATACCGGAGATGAGGAATCGCGGGGGAGGGTCGATCGTCAACCTCTCCTCCGTCCAGGCCTTCGCCTCGCAGAAGGGGGTTGCGGCGTACACGGCGAGCAAGGGAGGCATCAACGCCCTGACCCGCGCGATGGCCCTCGACCACGCGGAGGAGAACATCAGGGTGAACGCGGTCTGCCCGGCCTCGGTCGACACGCCGATGCTGCGGTGGTCGGCGGACCTGTTCAAGGGGGACAAGAGCGTCGAGGAGACCCTGGAGGACTGGGGCGGGATGCACCCGGTGGGAAGGGTGGCCAGACCGGAGGAGGTCGCCGAGGTCATCGCCTTCCTCGCCGGTCCAAGGGCGAGCTTCGTGACCGGGGGCGAATACAAGGTAGACGGCGGCATGCTCGCGGCCCTCGGCGTCCGCCTGCCTGAATAGTAGAGACGCCCCGGCGGGCGTCTCTACGTCGCGGTGACCCGGAAGCGGTTAGTGTAAGGGCAGTTCGCGAACCGCCCCTACACCGTGCGCGAATCGGCGGGGGATCGTAGTATCCCGAACATGTCCTTTTGCCGAGAACAGGGAGACCGATGGAGATCTACGACCGCCACCGCCTCGAACGCCACGCCCGCCGCATCGAGGAGCTGAGGCTCTGGCGTAACGCCTACGAGAGCCCGGTGAAGTCCTGGCGGTTCGTCGCCGGGGAGGAATCAGGTGCCTCGGGGGAGTCGTACGACATCGAGCCCGGCGACTTCTGGCCGGAGATCGGCATCCCGGTGCGGCTCACGGCCCGAACGAGAGTGCCCGAGGAATGGGCGGGTCTATCCGTGGAGCTGGAGCTCTGGCTCGGCGGGGAGGGGTTCGTGGAGATCTCGGTCGAAGCAGGTGCTTCGGGGGATCGGCGGACGGCGAGCGGCCTCAACCCGTTCCACCGCAGCTTCCCCGTCCTGGAGGAGGCGCTGGGCGGGGAGGGCGTCGAGATCGAGGCCGAGGTGGTATCCAAGGGCATGTTCGGCTCGAACGTCTCGGAGCCGCGCCTGGAGCTGGCGCGGCTGGTCGTCCCCGAGGCAGAGGTGCGGGCGCTGGAGCGGGACCTCACGGCGGTCTTCGAGGTGTGCGCCGCCCTCGACGACCACGAGGTCGTGCCACGCCTGCTCGACGCCCTCGACGCCGCGGGGGCCGTACTCTCCACCGCCTGGCCTACCGCAACGGACGTGACCCTTACCCGCTACCTCGAAGGCTTCGTGAACCCCATCGGCGACGTGGCGCAGAGCCTCCCGCCCAACTACGCCGAGAAGACCGTGGAGATCAACCGCCACCTCGGCGAGCCGTGGAGCCTGCCGCCCGCCCCCGGTCCCCTCGGCCCGCCGCCGGAGGAGGCGCGAGAGGCGGTGCGCGAGGCGAGGCGGGTGGTGGCAAGCCGTCTCGGGCGGATACGAGAAGAGTACCCGCCCGTCGGACGGCTCGCCCTCACCGGCCACGCGCACCTGGATCTCGCGTGGCTCTGGCCCGTCGCAGAGACCCGGCGCAAGGCGCGGCGCACGTTCGCGAGCGTCCTGGGTCTTATGGAGCGCTACGAGGACTTCAACTTCAACCAGTCTTCGGCTCAGCTCTACCAGTGGATCGAAGACGACGACCCCGGACTGTTCGAGCGGGTCAGGGAGCGCGTCGCGGAGGGCCGGTGGGAGCCCGTGGGGGGCTCCTGGGTCGAGCCGGACTGCCAGCTCCCCGGCGGCGAGGCCTTCGCGCGGCAGCTCTTCTACGGCCAGCGCTACTTCGAGGAACGTTTCGGCCGCCGATGCGCCGCCGCCTGGTTCCCCGACACCTTCGGGTACTCGCCCGGTCTGCCCCAGCTTCTGCGTGGCGTCGGGCTCTCCGGCTTCTTTACCTACAAGCTCAACTGGAACGAGACCAACGACTTTCCGCACGACCTCTTCGTGTGGGAGGGCATAGACGGGAGCCGCGTCGTCGCCCACACCTTCGAGAACCCTGGTACCGACTACAACGGCGACGTCATCCCGCGCGACCTGTACGGGACCTGGCGGAACTTCAAGGGCAAGCGCTACCACGGGGAGAGCCTCTTCTCCTTTGGCTGGGGCGACGGCGGGGGAGGACCGAGCGAGAGGATGCTCGAGAACTACGCCCGCCTCAGGAACTTCCCGGCGATGCCCCGTCTGAGGATGGCCCGCGTGGACGACTTCTTCGCCGCGCTCCCGGAGGACGGGCTTCCCAGGTGGGTCGGTGAGCTCTACCTGGAGCTGCACCGCGGCACCCTCACAACCCAGGCGAAGGTCAAGAAGCTCAACCGCGAGGCCGAGCACCGCCTGCTCGAAGCCGAAGCGTTCGCGACGCTCGCGGCCCACCGCGGCGCGGGATACCCGTCGGAGAAGCTGGAGCGGCTGTGGAAGACGCTGCTCCTCAACCAGTTCCACGACATCCTGCCGGGGAGCTCGATCTCCGAGGTCTACGAAGACACGCACCGCGAGCTCGGAGAGACGGTCGCCGCCGCCGGAGACCTGCGGGATCTTGCCTTGAAGGAACTGGCCGGAGAGAGGGGAGAGGCGGGTCTCGCGGAGAGCGTGCTCGTAGCCAACGCCGCTCTGCACCCCAGGCCGCTCACCGCCATCCTGCCGGTGGACGATGGCCTGACGGTCGCCGGCGCGAACGGCGAGCCACTCCCCGCGCAGCGGACCGCGGAGGGGCTCCTGGTCCACGCGTCGGACCGCACGGTGCCCGGTCTCGGGTGGACACCGCTCGCGCTGCTCGAAGACACGCCGCACGTCGCCGCGCCGGAGGCGTCAGGAATCCGGGTAGGCGGGTCGGGCGGGATCACCTCCATCGAGAACGAGCTTCTGCGGGTCGAGATCGGCGCCGACGGGAGCCTCGACGGCGTCTACGACAGGGAGGCGGGGCGCGAGGTCCTGGACGGGCGCGGCAACCTGCTCCTTGCCTACGCGGACAAGCCGGCGAACTGGGATGCCTGGGACGTACAGGAGGGCTACGAGGCGGAGGGAGAGGAGGTCCCCGGCGCCGAGAGCGTGGAGGTGGTGGAGGCCGGGCCTCTGCGCGCGGCGGTACGGGTCGAGCGCCGTTTTCGCGGGTCCCGGATCTCGCAGACCTACAAGCTGCTCTCCGGCTCGCGGCGCCTGGACATCGAGACGCGCGTACAATGGCGCGAGCGGCAGGTGCTCTTGCGGGCGCTCTTCCCCTTGAACGTCCGCTCCCACGAGGCGACGTTCGAGACGATGTACGGTGTCGTGCGGCGCCCCACCCACCGCAACACCTCCTGGGACGCGGCGCGCTTCGAGGTGTCAGCCCACCGCTTCGCCGACCTCTCCGAGCCGGGCTACGGGGTAGCCCTCCTCAACGACGGCAAGTACGGTCACAGCGCCAGGGACAACGTCCTCGGCATAAGCCTCCTCCGCGGCCCGCTATACCCGGACCCGCTCGCCGACGAGGGCGAGCACCGCTTCACCTACAGCCTCTTCCCGCACCCCGGCGACTGGACCGAGGCCGGCGTGACCCTGGAAGCCTTCTCGCTCAACAGCCCGCTGCTCGCGATGGCAGGTGGGGGTGGGCCCGTCGAGTACGGGCTCGTCGCGGCGGGGGGCCTCGAGCTCGCGCTCGGGGCGCTCAAGCGGGCGGAGGGCGGCAGGGGTGTGATCCTGCGCCTCTACGAGCCGCACGGCAAACGCGGCCACGCGACCCTGCGCTTCGCCTTCGACGTAGAGAGGATTCAGAGGGTGAACCTGCTCGAGGAGCCAGAGGGGGAGGTCGAGAAGACGCGGGACAACGAGATCCGGCTCGACGTGCGGCCCTTCGAGGTGCTGACGCTGCGTCTAGAGCCCGAGGCGGGTTAAGATACGGTCGTGTCCTGAAGGAAAGGGAGCAGCATGGAGCATCGGCGGCTGGGCAGGTTGGGGCGTGAGAACTCGGTTCTCATATTTGGCGGGGCCGCGCTCTCAGAGGTAAGCGAGGAGGAGGCCGACCGCGCCATCTCGCTCGCGCTCGATGCCGGGGTAGACCACTTCGACACCGCGGCCGACTACGGCGACTCCGAGCTCCACTACGGGCGCTGGATGCTCGAGATTGGCGACCACGTCTTCCTCTCCACCAAGACCGGCGAGCGCGACGGGGACGACGCCCGGCGCCAGATCGAGGCCTCGCTCGAACGCCTGCGGGTGGACCACGTGGACCTGATCCAACTCCACGCCGTCTGCGACGTCGAGGACCTCGACCGCGCCACCCGCCCCGGCGGGGCGCTGGAGGCCGCCATACAGGCCAGGGATGAGGGGCTCGCGGGCGCCGTCGGTATCACCGGCCACGGCCACGAGGCCCCGGCGACGCATCTCGAGGCCCTGCGTCGCTACCCGTTCGACACGGTGCTCACGCCCTGGAACTACATACTCTCGACTGACGACGACTACCGCCTGGACTTCGAGGCGCTCGTCGAGGAGGTCGTACGCCAGGGCGCGGGGCTCATGACCATAAAGACGGTCTCGCGGCGCAACTGGCCGGAGGGAGACCCGCTGGAGGGCCAGCGGCGGGCGACGTGGTACGAGCCCTTCGAGGAGCAGGAGTACCTGGACGCCGCCGTCTCCTTCGTCCTGGCCCGCCAGGAGATAACCGGCATAGCCATGGTCGGGGACGTCGGCCTGATCGGGCCGATGATCGAAGCCGAGAGGCACCGGATGCCCCTCGAAGAGGCCGCAGATACCCTCTCGCGGGCGCCGAATTACTCCTCGCCGTTTATCTCGGTGCCGTTTTAGGTAGCTATCAGCTGTCAGCATTCAGCTATCAGCCAAAACGAAAAGCTGAAAGCTGATAGCTGAGAGCTGACGGCTAAGTAGGAGGCTATCTTGCAGACGGTAAGGTTCGGCACGACCGGGATGGAGATCACGCCCATAGGCTTCGGGGCCTGGGCTATAGGCGGGGGCGGTTGGGCCGCGGCGTGGGGACCGCAGGACGACGACGAGGCGGTGGGGGCCATAAGGAGGGCCGTCGAGCTCGGCGTCAACTGGGTGGACACGGCCGCCGTCTACGGCCTCGGGCACTCCGAGGAACTCGTGGCGCAGGCCCTGAAAGGCGTCCCGGAGGCCGACCGTCCCTTCGTCTTCACCAAGTGCTCGCTCGTGTGGGACGAGGAGGGCAACATCTCCAACGTCCTCGACAAGGACTCCGTGAAGCGCGAGTGCGAGGAGAGCCTCAGGCGCCTGCAGACCGACGTCATAGACCTGTACCAGATCCACTGGCCCCGCCCCGACGAGGACATCGAGGAGGGCTGGGAGGCGCTGGCCGAGCTCAGGGACGAGGGCAAGGTACGCCACATCGGGGTCTCGAACTTCGACGCCTCGCAGATGGAGCGAATAGGGGAGATAGCCTCCGTCGAGACCCTCCAGCCGCCCTACAACATGCTCAACCGCGGCGTCGAGGAGGCGATACTCCCCTACTGCGCGGAGAACGACATCGGCGTCATCGTCTACTCGCCGATGAGGAGCGGGCTCTTGACGGGCAAGATGACCCCTGAGCGCGTCGCCAACCTCCCCTCCGACGACTGGCGCCGCAACGCCGACGATTTCCAGGAGCCGAGGCTCTCCAGGAACCTCGAGCTCGTGGGGCTGCTGGAGGAGATAGGGGCCGAGCACGGCAGCTCGCCCGGCGAGGTCGCCATAGCCTGGACGCTCGGGCACCCGGCGGTGACGGCGGCCATCGTCGGCGGCAGGAGGCCGGACCAGGTGGACGGCATCATCGGCGCCGCGGACCTCCGCCTGGGCGAGGATGAGCTGGAGAGGATCGAAGCCTCTCTGCGCCATAACCCCTGACGTCCCACCCTCCCCGTGCCGTACACGCCAGGGTCGGGGTAGAGGGGCGTCCGGCGCGAGAGGCCACGAACGGCCCAATATCCCTCGTTCTTGACCGTGTCTTTATGTCCTTATATATTGATGTCAAGACATTTTTACACCTTCGGGGTAGGGTGAGGTAAGGAACCGGGTGTCCAGCGCTCTGGCAGGGGTAAGGCTCGACCACACGAGCCCGGTGCCGCTCTACCACCAGGCGGCCCGGGTTCTCGAGGAAGCCATAGAGGACGGCAGGCTACCGAGGGGCAGCAAGCTTGAGAGCGAGCTGGACCTTGCGGAGCAGCTTGGGATAAGCAGGCCTACGATGCGTGCTGCCATAAAGCAGCTCGTGGACAAGGGCCTGCTCATGCGGCGGCGGGGCATCGGGACCACGGTCGCTCCGAGGCCGGTGAGGCGGGCGGTGGCCCTGACCAGCCTCTACGACGACCTGAAGCGGGAGGGCAGGGAGCCGCGGACCCGGGTGCTGGCGCTCGAGGAGGTGCTCTGCCCACCGGACGTAGCCGAGCACCTGGGTCTCGGGCCGACCGCTCCCGTGCTGCGTTTCGACCGGCTCAGGATCGCGGGCTCCGACCCTATCGCCCTCATGCACAACGTCGTCCCGGCCGGTCTGTTGGAGATAGAGAGGGGAGACCTGGAGCGCACCGGGCTCTACGACGTGTTCCGCGAGAGAGGGATCACGCCGCACGTGGCCACGCAGCAGGTCGGGGCGCGCAAGGCGGGCGCCGAGGAGGCCGAGCTGCTCGAGATCGAACCCGGCGACCCGGTGCTGACCATGACCAGGGTGGCCTACGACACCGGCGGGCGACCCATAGAGTACGGCTCGCACCGGTACCCGGCGGAGTCCTACTGGTTCGAGATGATGCTGGTGGATCTGTGATCTGAGGGTATCGGTGGGAGTCCGGCGGCGACGCCGGGATAGAAAGGGAAAGGGATGAGGACCGGGATCGGTGTAGGGGTTATCGGTCTGGGGTGGATGGGCCAAGTACATAGCCGGGGCTACCGCCGGCTGCTCGACCACTACCCCGACTGCCCGCTCGAGCCGAGGCTGGTGATGGCTGCGGACGCGGTAGAGGCGCGGGCCAGGGAGAGCGCCGGGCGCCTCGGGTACGAGGGCTGGAGCGCCGACTGGCGCGAGGTAGTCGAGCACCCTGAGGTCGAGGCCGTCAGCATCACCGCGCCCAACGACCTCCACCGCGAGATCGCCGTCGCCGCCGCCCGGGCGGGTATACACGTCTGGCTGGAGAAGCCGTGCGGCCGGTTCCCGGCCGAGACGTTCGAGATCGAGGGCGCGATCGAAGAAGCCGGTGTGAAGAGCGTGATCGGGCTCATGTACCGTCACGCTCCGGCGGTGGAGTATGCGAGGGAGCTCATAGCCGCCGGGACGCTGGGCGAGATCACGCACTACCGCGGCTTCTTCCTCGCCGACTACGCCAGCGACCCGAACGGCGCCCTGACCTGGCGCTACAAGCGCGAGTACGCCGGTCTTGGGGTGCTCGGGGACATCATGCCGCACGCGGTGGACATGGCGCAGAGCCTCCTCGGTCCCATAAGCAGCGTCTGCGCGCAGCGGGATACCTTTATCCGGGAGCGGCCCGAGGTGCCGATGGGCATGGGCACGGGCCACTTCGTGGTCGAGGGTGGGGAGATGGGACCCGTGGAGAACGAGGACTACGTGAGCAGCCTCGTCCGGTTCGAGAGCGGCGCCCGGGGGACGCTGGAGAACAGCCGGGTCTGCGTCGGGCCGCACGTCAGGATGAGCTTCGAGGCCAACGGCAGCCGCGGCGCGCTCTCGTGGGACTTCCAGCGGTTAAACGAGCTGGAGGTGTACGGGGTGGACGCGACGGGCGACCGTGGCTACCGCACGGTCTTCGCCGCGCCAGGGATGGGCGACTTCGGGCACTTTCAGCCGGGCGCCGGCATCTCCATGGGTTACGACGACCTCAAGGTCACGGAGGCCTACAGGTTCCTCTCGTCCATAGCCGACGGGCGCCAGCGCGAGCCTGGGATACGCGAGATCGCCTCGGCGATGCGGGTAGTGGAGGCGATGGACCGCTCGTGCGAGACGGGGCGCTGGGAGGCGGTCGAGGGGACGTTGTCAGGCGGGCGGGAGGCGTCGCGTGCGCCGGCCGGCGAGCGCGGGACGGGAGGGAACGGCGCATGAGCGACGGGGAACTGGGCGCGCTGGACCTGATATGCATCGGGCGGACCTCCGTTGACCTCTACGCCGAGCAGGAGGGGGCCCGTCTTGAGGACGTGCAGTCCTTCCGCAAGTACGTGGGCGGCAGCGCCACGAACATCGCCGTGGGCACGGCGCGGCTGGGGGTGAAGAGCGCGATGCTCACCCGCGTCGGGGACGAGCACATGGGTCGCTTCGTACGCCGGACCCTGGCCGACAGCGGCGTCGACGTCCGCTGCGTCCTGTCCGACCCGGAGCGGCTCACCCCTTACGTCCTGCTCGCCGTCCGCGCCATAGAAGACTTCCCCAGGATCTTCGCCTACGGTGATGCGGCCGACCTCGCCGTCGAGGAGGGCGACGTAGATCCCGGGTTCATCGCCTCCTCGAAGGCGCTGCTCGTGACGGGCACGCCCTTCTCGCGCGCCGGGTCCCGGGCCGCTTCTATCAGGGCGATCCGGGCCGCGAAGCAGGCCAGGACCAGGATAGCGTTCGACCTGGACTACCGGCCCGTGTTCTGGGGCGTGGCCTCGCACGAGCAGGGCGGCGAGATGTTCGTCGCCAGCGAGGAGGTCACGGAGGTCTACAGCTCCGTGCTGCCGAGCTGCGACCTCGTGGTCGGTACCGAGGAGGAGATCCGGATAGCCGGCGGCTCGACGGAGACGCTCGAGGCGCTCCGGAGCATCAGGGCGTCGAGCGAGGCCACCATCGTGCTCAAGGTAGGCGCGATGGGGGCCGTAGTGTTCCCCGATGAGATCCCCGAGAACGTCGAGGACGGGGTCAGGGTGCCGGGCTTCCCGGTGGAGGTGTTCAACTCCGTGGGCGCGGGGGACGCCTTCATGAGCGGTTTCTTGAGCGGCTGGCTGAGGGATGATCCCCTGGAGGAGTGCCTGCGTCTCGGAAACGCCTGCGGCGCCATAGTCGTCTCCCGGCACGGATGCTCCCCGGCCATGCCCACCCGGGAGGAGTTGGAGTACTTCCTGGCGCTGCCGGAGAAGCCGCGTCGCCTGAGAGACGACGAGTGGCTGAATCACCTCCACCGCGTCACCACCCACAGGGAGCCCCGGGAGCTGCGCGTGCTCGCGATAGACCACCGCTGGCAGCTCGAGGAGGTGGCCGACGAGCTCGGCGTGGACCGCGGGCGGCTGCGCGACCTGAAGGTCCTGCTCGGGCGGGCGTTCCGGCGCGTGGCCGAAGACGACGAGGCGGCTGGCGTGCTCCTGGACGGCGTCTACGGGGCCCGCGCCCTGGAGGAGCTCACCGGGAGCGGGGTCTGGGTCTCACGCGCCGTCGAGGTGGCGAGGTCCCGGCCCGTGGAGTTTGTCGGGGGGCCGAACGTAGCAGCCACGCTGCGCACCTGGCCCGAGGAGCAGGTGGTCAAGTGCAACCTGTACATGCATCCGCAGGACGAGGCAGGGATCAGGGAGCTCCAGGAGCAGAGGGTCGTGCAGCTCTTCGACGCCTGTCTGCGGAACGAGAGGCGGCTGCTGCTGGAGATACAGGCCCCGCCCGAGACGCGCTACGAGGACGGAAGCGTGGCGGAGCTGCTCGCGCGGTTCTACGAGCTCGGCGTGCGCCCCGAGTGGTGGAAGCTGCCGCCGAACCCCGACCCCGGGGTCTGGGCGAGGATCGGGGACGTCGTCAGGGAGCACGACCCGTACTGCGCTGGTCTGCTGGTCCTCGGGCAGGCGCTGGAAGAGGAGAGGCTCGTCGAGAGCTTCGCCGCGGCCGCCTCCGAGCCCCTGTGCAACGGGTTCGCGATCGGGCGCTCGATCTACGGTGACCCCGCTCGTCGCTGGCTTGCCGGCGAGATAGGGGACGAGGATCTCCTCTCCACGGTAGCGGAGAATTACAGGAGGATGGTCTCTCTCTGGCAGAAGAGGACGGAGCACCGTACGCGGGAGGGCGCTGCGGGATGAGCGCTCGGCCACGACGCGTCGAAGGGTACGGCACGATGCAAGGAGGGGGAGTGGGGTTAGCGACGGGCGAACACGCGACGGATGATCCGGTGGCGAAGCGCGCGGAGAGCAGGCGGATCGCGGTCGGCGTGGTGGGGTCCGGCGGCATGGGCTGCATGCACGCCGAAAACCTGCGCTGGAAGGTCCCGGGCGCGAGGTTGGCGGCCGTGGCGGATCCTGACACCGCACGCGCCGAGGAGCTCGCCGAGAGGTGCGGTCCCGCCACCGTCTTCGAGGATCCCGTCGAGTTGATCCGGGCCCGCAGCATCGAGGCGGTCGTCGTCGCTTCGCCTGATCCGACGCACGCGCCTCTGGTTCTTGAGTGCCTGCGCAACGAGAAGCCCGTCCTCTGCGAGAAGCCCCTGGCCGACAGCTCCCAGGCCGCGCTCGAAGTCGTGGAGGCCGAGGTGGGGTTGGGGAAGAGGCTCGTGCAGGTCGGTTTCATGCGCCGCTACGACCCGCAGCACGTCGCGGTCAAGGAGGCCGTAGAGTCGGGGTCCGTCGGGGCGCCCGTGCTCTTCAAGGGGTGGCACAGAAACGTGGGGTTCGGGTCTGGCAAAGGTTCGGAGTCGGTAGTCACCAGCGCGACCATCCACGACCTGGACTCGATCAGGTGGTATCTCGGTCAGGAGATCGCGGAGGTCTACGCCCGCGGCGTGAACACCGAGCCGGAGATCGGCGAGAACGTCTGGGATCTGCAGTTGATCCAGCTCCTCACCACCGGGGGGTGCATGGGGACCATCGAGACCTACGTGTCCAGCCGTTACGGCTACGAGGTGGGGGTCGAGATCGTCGGTGAGCGCGGCACCGTCCAGACCTCCCCCCCGACCGGCGCGGTGGTGCGCCGGGAAGGAGCGGTCTCCCAGCGCATAGAGCAGGACTGGCTCGAGAGGTTCCGTGCGGCGTACGAGATCGAGGCTCGCCTGTGGGTCGAGTCCCTCTTTAACGGAGCGCCCGGCGGCCCGGACGCCTGGGACGGGTACGTCTCGCTTGTCGCCGCCGAAGCGTGCATCGCCTCGCTGCG
Source organism: Rubrobacteraceae bacterium (assembly GCA_036258875.1). Lineage (GTDB taxonomy): Bacteria > Actinomycetota > Rubrobacteria > Rubrobacterales > Rubrobacteraceae > JALYGY01. The sequence goes on along the minus strand of DATACV010000180.1, from coordinate 3,301 downwards.
CTCGGGCTCTCCCGAGAGGATTGCGAAGCTGGACCGGCCGGCCCTCTACGGAGAACGAGAACCGGGGGCCGACCGGTGAGGGGGGAGACGCGCATCGCGGGCGCTCCGGTCTCCTGGGGGGTTATCGAGGTCCCGGATTGGGGGTACCAGATGCCCGCCGAAAGGGTGTTGCGAGAGGCGGCTTCGCTGGATCTCGCGGCGTTGGAGGCGGGTCCCGAGGGGCTGCTGCCGCGAGATCCAGCCGAGGTGGCCGACCTGCTCTCCGGTTACGGCATGAGCCTGGTCGGCGGCTTCGTGCCCGCCGTGCTACACGAGCCGGGCGTGCGCGACGAGCAGCTCGCCTTCGTCGAGCGGCGCGCCAGGTTCTTCGCCGCCGCGGGCGCCGACATGGTCGTCCTGGCGGCGGCCACGGGCTCAGAGAGCTACGAGGAGGTCGCCGAGCTGGACGAAGGGGCGTGGCGTGTTCTCTTCGAGTCGCTGAAGAGAGTCCAGGAGCTCTGCGCCAGCCACGAAATCGCGGTCTCGTTGCACCACCACTACGGCACCGTGATCGAGCGCGATGAACAGCTCCGGCGCTTCCTGGAGGGCTCCGAGATGGGGCTGTGCCTGGATACCGGACACCTCGTGATCGGGGGCGGCGATCCCGTCGAGATAGCGGAGCTGGCGGCCGACAGGGTCGACCACGTCCACCTGAAGGACGCGGACGCGGAGCTTGCGGAGAGGCTCGCGCGCAGGGAGCTCGACTTCAGGGAGGCCGCGCAGAAGGGGGCCTTCCGGCCACTGGGCGAGGGGGACGTGGAGGTCGGCGTGATGGTGGAGCGGCTCGAGGCCTCCGGCTACCGGGGCTGGTACGTGCGCGAGCAGGACACCGTGGTCGAGACCGAGCCACCTGAGGGAGAGGGGCCGGTGAACGACATACGCGAGAGCTTGCGGTTCCTGGAAAAGTGCCTCGAAGGTTCAGGGTGAGCGCGGTAGCCCGAGGGTCGGTCTTCTCGCCCGTGAAGGTCGGCCTGATCGGGGCTGGGGGTATCGGCTCGTTTCACGGGGAGAGCCTCGCCCGGCGGGTACCCGGCGCGGTCCTCGCCTCGGTCGCGGATCCGGCGCCGGGGGTCGCCGAACGGCTGGCGGCATCGCTGGGCTGCCCGCAAGCAACGCTCGAGCCGGCAGAGCTGCTGGCGGACCTCTCGATACAGGCTGTAGTCATCGCCGCGCCCCCATCCGTGCACGCCGACCTCATCGAGGCAGCCGCGGGTAGCGGCAAGGCCGTCTTCTGCGAGAAGCCGATGGCGCTGACGCTGGCCGACGCCGACCGCGCCATCGAGGCGGCGCGGGACGCCGAGGTACCGTTGCAGGTCGGCTTCAACCGGCGGTTCGCCGCTGACTTCCGCGCCGCTCACGATCTCGTCGCCTCGGGCCGGGTGGGCCAGCCCCACCTCATGCGCTCTCTCACCCGGGACCCGGAGCTGGCTGACCCTTCGATCGTCAAGCCGTGGACGATCTTCCTGGAGACCCTGATCCACGACTTCGACACGTTGCGCTGGCTCAACCCCGGCGCTCGCGCGGTGGAGGTGTACGCCACTGCCGACGCGCTGGTACGGCCGGACTGGAAGGACCGCGGTCTGCTCGACACCGCGATGGTGATGGTACGGTTCGACAACGGCGCCCTGGCGATGGCCGAGGCCAGCTTCCAGGCGGTCTACGGCTACGACGTGCGCGGCGAGGTCTTCGGGTCCGCCGGCATGGTGAAGGCCGGCGACGTCCACCGGACGAACGTGGCCTTCTACGGCGAGAAGGGCGTGGTCCACGACACCGTTCGCCGCAACACAGACCTCTTCCACGACGCCTACACCGATGAGCTCGCGCACTTCGTCGGTTGCGTTCGCGACGGGACCGGCCCGGAGTGCACCGGTGAGGACGCAAGGAGCGCTCTGGAGGTAGCTCTCGCCAGCATCGAGTCCGTGCAGGCGGGGCGGCCGGTCCGGCTCGAGGAGGTAGCGAAGCGGTGAGGGGTGCTCGGGACTACGCGCCATCGCCCGAGCCGGCGTTCCCGCTGGCCGTCTGCGCCGAGATGGTGTTCCTGGACCTGCCTTTCGAGGAGAGGGTGCGCCGGATCGACGAGCTCGGCTTCGCCGTGGAGATGTGGAGCTGGCAAGACAAGGACATCTCGGCGCTGGCGGGCTCGGGCGCGACCTTCTCCTCCATGACCGGCTACGTCCACGGCGACCTGGTCGAGCCCGACGCCGCGAAGACCCTGCTAAAGACGGCGGAGCAGACGCTGGAGGTGGCTGCCGAACTGGGCTGTCCGCGCCTGGTCGTTCACCCGGCGGAGCTGGTCGACGGCAAGGCCGCAAGGCCTATGTTCCGGGTGAGCGGCGAGATGTGGCTTACAGCCCTGCGCACGTTGGAACGACTGGCCGAGCTCGGCGAGCGGGCAAGGGTCACGTATTGCCTGGAGAACCTGAACACGGCGCTCGACCATCCCGGGGTGCCGCTCGCCAGCGCCAGGGACACGCTGGCGCTGGTCGAGGCGACAGGCAGCCCGCACGTACGGATGATGCTCGACCTCTACCACGCCCAGATCGGCGATGGTAACCTCGTCGCCCTGGTCGAGCGGGCGGATCGGGCGATCGGCGAGGTGCAGGTGGCCGACGTACCGGGGCGATGCGAGCCGGGTACGGGCGAGATCTACTACCCGGCCGTCGCCCGAGCGCTGGAACGCATCGGCTACACCGGGACCGTCGGGCTCGAGGCGTACGCCTCGGGCGACGATGCCAGGGCCCTCGCCAGGTTTCGCGCGGCCTTCGCCCGCGAACCCGCCGAAGGCGAAGGCCGCGCCACAAGCGCGCGCAACAGTCCGGCCTACCTGCAAGAACAGCGCGAGTAGGTGCCCGAACCGGAGAAGGGAGACCACGTGTGCAGGAAAGGGAGGCTTAATAGAGAAGAGGGTTCACGGAAGCGGGGCTTTCACGAAGAATCGTATGGTGATGCTCGAACCCGTCGAGACGCGGCATTCGCGTAACCTGGGAATGTCGATGTCTTGGCGGGGGTGGGGCTCTGGGGAGAGGAGAAGCGTAGTGAGTAGATCCAGGATCTGGGTGACGTCGCTGGCCGCGGTGCTCTTCGCGCTGGTTATCATCGCGGGGTGCGGTGGCGAGCAGGGCGGCCAGGAAGGCGGAGGAGCGTCCGCGGACCGCAGCGATATCACCATCGCGGTCGTCACGCACGGGCAGGCCTCGGACCCGTTCTGGTCCGTGGTCAAGAACGGCGTGGACCAGGCCGCCGAGGACATGGGGGTCGAGGT
>DATACV010000179.1:0-10585 GCA_036258875.1 Rubrobacteraceae bacterium | reverse complement strand
GTGAAAGGGCGCAAGGGCGCCGAGACGATCGTCGAGGCCGACGAGGGCCCGAGGCGCGACACCTCGCTGGAGAAGCTCGGCAAGCTGAGGCCCGTCTTCAAAGAGGACGGCAGCGTGACGGCCGGCAACTCCAGCTCCCTGAACGACGGGGCCGCGGCGGTGCTGGTGGTCTCCGGGCAGTACGCGGAGGCGCGCGGGCTCGCGCCGCTGGCGAGGATCCGGAGCGTGGCGGTGGCCGGGGTGCCGCCGCGTGTCATGGGTATAGGGCCGGTGCCGGCGACGAAGAAGGCCCTGGACCGAGCGGGCATAACGCTGGACGACGTGGGGCTCGTGGAGCTCAACGAGGCGTTCGCGGCGCAGTCGCTGGCCGTCCTGCACGAGTGGGGGATGGACCCCGACGACGAGAGGTTGAACCCCAACGGCGGGGCGATAGCCCTGGGGCACCCTCTGGGAGCCTCGGGGGCGAGGATCCTTACCACGCTCGTGCACGAGATGCATAGGCGCCAGGACGTCCGCTTCGGCCTCGCGACGATGTGCATCGGGGTGGGCCAGGGCATCGCGATGGTCGTCGAGAAGGCGGCCTGAGGGATGAGGGAGAAGGAGATGAGAGAGCAGGCACCGGGCGGGGCTGCCGGTCCCGGTCGGGACGACGCCTCGCAGCCGCCGTACCTGTACCCCGACTACGTGGCGACGAGGTTGCGCGCCCCGAAGAGGCCCCTGATCATCCTCCCCAGCACGCTCTCGGACACCACCGGCCCCGCCTACGGGCGCGCCCCGGTGGGCGAGCTGGACAACGACCTGACCCGCCAGCACGAGGGCGAGCCGCTGGGCGAGAGGATCATCGTCACGGGGCGCGTCACTGACGGCGACGGGCGCCCGGTGAGGGGCAGCCTCATCGAGATCTGGCAGGCCAACGCCGCCGGGCGCTACACCCACCACCTCGACCGCCACCCGGCCCCGCTCGACCCCAACTTCTCGGGCGCGGGACGCTGCCTCACCGACGACGAGGGCCGCTACCGGTTCGTGACGGTCAAGCCTGGGGCGTACCCCTGGAAGAACCACCCCAACGCCTGGCGCCCGGCCCACATCCACCTCTCCCTCTTCGGGGAGGCCTTCAGGAGCCGCCTCATAACCCAGATGTACTTCCCCGGAGACCCCCTCTTCTCTCAGGACCCGATCTTCAACTCCGTCCCGGGCACAGAGGCTCGGGAGCGCCTGATCTCCTCCTTCGACCTGGAGACGACGGAGCCGGAGTGGGCCCTGGCCTACCGCTTCGACATCGTGCTCGAAGGGCGGGACGCGACCCCGGTGGAGAACCGCTGATGGGCCCCAAGACGACGCCATCCCAGACCATAGGCCCCTTCTTTCACGACGCGCTCCTGGACGAGGACCGCTCGGAGCTGGTGGCGCCGGATCACCCCGCAGCCATAAGGATCGAGGGGACTGTCTACGACGGCGCGGGAGACCCCGTGCCCGACGCGATGGTCGAGATCTGGCAGGCCGACCCGGCGGGTCTCTACGATCACGAAGATTTCTCCGGTTTCGGGCGCTCCGGCACCGTGGAAGGCGGCAGCTTCTCCTTCGTAACTGTCAAGCCCGGCCCCGTCGCCGGTCCCGACGGTTGGACCCAGGCCCCGCACATCATGGTCTCCGTCTTCGCCCGCGGCCTCTTGAAGCGCCTGGTAACCCGGATCTACTTCCCCGACGAAGGCGATGCGAACGCCAACGACCCTGTCCTCTCGTCCATCGAGGACCCCGGGCTCAGGGGGACCCTGATCGCCCGCGACGAGGGGAACGCGTTGCGCTTCGACATCCGCCTGCAAGGGGAGCACCAGACCGCGTTCTTCGAGCTCTAGGCATGGCCGAAGAGCTGTTCCGGCCGATCTTCGTCCCGCAGAGGTTTCGCGAGGCAACCGGAGGCCGCGCCTGGTTGCAGGCCATGCTCGACGCGGAGGGCGCCCTGGCCGCCGCCGAGGCGCGGGCCGCCCTGATCCCCCGGGAGGCCGCGGAGGTCATAGCCTCCCGCTGCGACGCGGCCCTCTTCGACCCGGAGGAGACAGGGAAGAATGGTAGAGCCGCGGGCAACCCGGTCCCGCCGCTCGTGCGCGCGCTGACCGCCGCCGTCTCGGAGGTCTCCGAGGACGCCGCCCGCCACGTCCACAAAGGGGCGACGAGCCAGGACATCACGGACACGGCGGCCATGCTCGTCGCGAGGCGCGCCCTGGGTCTGATCCTCACCGAACTGGACGGCATCGCCGCGGCCTGCGCCCGGCTCGCCGAGGCCCACCGGGACACCCTCATGGCCGGACGGACGCTGCTCCAGCAAGCCCTCCCGACCACCTTCGGCCTCAAGGCGGCGGGCTGGCTCGTCTCCGTGCTGGAGGCCAGGGGTAGGCTGCTCGAGGTCCGCTCCTCGCGCCTCGCCGCGCAACTGGGCGGGGCGGCGGGAACCCTGGCCTCGCTCGGCGGAGACGGCCCCTCCGTCCTGGAGGAGTTCGCGCGGGAGCTAGACCTCGCCGAGCCCGCTCTGACGTGGCACACGGACCGGACCAGGGTCGCGGAGCTCGGGGGCGCGCTCTCGCTCGTCGCGGGCGTCCTCGCCAAGATCTCGCTCGACGTCATCCTGCTCTCCCAGACGGAGGTCGGGGAGGCCGCGGAGCCGTCCGGGGAGGGGCGTGGCGGCTCCTCGACGCTGCCCCACAAGCGGAACCCAGTCCTCTCCGTGAGCGCCGTCGCCTGCTCGCGCCGGGTCAGGGATCTCTCCCAGACGCTCCAGGCGGCGATGGCGGGGGAGCACGAGCGGGCCGCCGGCGCGTGGCACTCCGAGTGGGAGTCCCTCTCGGACGCGCTCGCCCTGACCGGAGGAGCGGCGGCCGCGGTCCGCGAGGTCACTGAGGGACTGGAGGTTTATCCAGAGAAGATGCGGGAGAACCTGGAGGCGACCGGGGGCCTGCTCATCGCCGAGAGCGTCACCACTGTCGTCTCGGAACGTCTCGGGCGTCTGCAGGCGCACGACCTCGTGCAGGCGGCGGCCCTGAGAGCCACGGATAACGGCAGGCCTTTCCGCGATGAGCTTCTGGCCGATCCTGCCCTGCGCGAGGTGCTCTCCCCAGAAGACGTAGACGCCGCGCTCGACCCGGCCTGCTACCTCGGGTCGGCGGGGGTGTTCGTCGACCGGGCCCTGACCCTGTACCGCAAGGAGGGAATAGCATGAGGGAAGCGATCACCGTCGAACTCCATCACATCCTCGAAGGTCCCGAGTACGCGCCCGTGCTCGTAATGGCGAACTCGCTGGGCACGACGCTGCGCATGTGGGACGAACAGGCGTCCGCGCTGCGCGAGCGGTTCCGCGTGCTGCGCTACGACCATCGCGGACACGGGGGCTCGCCAGTCCCCCCCGGTCCGTACGCCATCGAGGACCTCGGCCGCGACGCCCTGGCGCTGCTCGAAGGGCTGGGGGTAGAGCGCTTCTCGTGGTGCGGGCTCTCCATCGGGGGGATGGTCGGCATGTGGCTCGCGAGCGAGGCCCCGGAGCGTGTAGAGAGCCTCGTGCTCTGCTGCACCTCGGCCCGGCTCGGTCCCAGGGAGCTCTGGGACGAGCGAATAAGGGTAGCCAGGGGAGAGGGGATGGACGCCCTGGTGGAGAGCGTCGTCGCGCGCTGGTTCACCCCTGACTTCTTCTCCAGAGAGCCCGAGAAGGTGGAGAAGGCCTCGCGCATGCTGCGCGAGACGGACCCCGAAGGCTATGCCGGTTGCTGCGCGGCGATCCGGGAGATGGACCTGAGGGACAGGCTCGGACAGATCCAGGCCCCGACACTCATCATCTCCGCCGCCGACGACCCGGCGACCCCGCCCGAGCACGGCGAGCTCATCCGCAACTCCATCCCCGGCGCGGGCTTCGAGGTGATCCCGAACGCCTCCCACCTCGCGAACATGGAGCGGCCCGAGGCCGTGAACCGGGAGATCCTGGCCCACTTGGCACCCGTCGTGAGGCGCGAACGATGACCGCAGGCGACCCCGCTCACGAGCGCGGGATGGAGGTCCGCCGCGAGGTGCTGGGCGACGAGCACGTCGACGCCGCGATCGAGCGCACGACAGGCTTCACGGCGGACTTCCAGGACCTAATCACGCGCTACGCGTGGGGGGAGATCTGGACCCGCCCCGGCCTCGACCGCAGGACGCGAAGCTGCATAACCCTGACCGCGCTCCTGGCGCTCGGCAGGCTCGAGGAGCTCGAGATGCACGTCCGCGCGGCGCTCCGCAACGGCCTGAGCGAAGACGAGATCAAGGAGGTCCTCCTCCAGGGCGCAATCTACTGCGGGGTCCCCGCCGCCAACGCCGCCTTCGCCGTCGCCCAGCGCGTGCTGACCGAGCAAGCCGGAGACGGTTCCTAGAGCGGTAGGCGGAAAGTACCAGCCTCCGGGAAAAGGTTCCAAGGTTCTCAGGGTACTAGGCAGGGCGGGGGCGAGACTCTCGGGACCTCAAAGCCTTGATGCCTCGGAGCCTTGCTCCGTGGCCGGCATAACCCCTTCGCGGACCGCTCTATAGCGGCATCAGCTAGGGCCTCAGAATTCCAGCACCTCGTAGACCGAGACCTCGCGGAAACCGAGCCCCTCGTAGAACTTGCGGCCCCTCTCGTTCGCGGCGGCGACCTGCAGGGAGATGCCGTCGGCGTCTCTCTCCCTCGCCCACGCCTCGACGCCCTCGAGGAGGGCCCTGCCGACGCCGAGGTTCCTGCTCTCCGGCTCGACGAACACGTCGTCCACGGAGGCCCAGGTCTTCTGGCGGAAGGTAGGCGAGCCCTCGCGCAGCTCGCCCGAGATGAAGCCGACCGTCCGCCCGCCCGACTCCGCGACGAAGAGGAAGGTGTGGCTGCTGGAGGTCAGGTCGGCCAGAAAGCGGCGCATCACCCGCTCGGCACCCGGGGCGGTAGCGTAGATCGGATCGTGGCGGGTATGCTCCTCGGCGCTCTGCATCCAGAGCCGGGCCGCCTCCGCGGCGTCCTCGCGGCGCCCGGGTCTGATGGTGAAGTCTCTCTCGCTCGCCACCCCCAAATCCTAACCGATACGCCGTGCGTTATGATCCTGGCCGACACCAGAGTCGAGGAGTAAGACCACGGAACGCGGCGCCGCACAGAGCGGGAGGTACTGGGAGGTGGACGCCGCGCGCGGGGTCGCCATAGCCATGATGGTCGTCTATCACCTCACCTACGACCTCGACTACTTCGGCGGCTATCCCATCGAGTCGACCTCGGGGTTCTGGGCGCGGTTCGCGGACGCGACGGCGGGCGCCTTCCTCTTCCTGGTTGGCGTCTCCCTGGCCATCAGCTACTCGAGGGCGAGCGCGGGCCGGCCGGGAAGGAGCCTCTTCGGCAAGTACCTCTTGCGTGGCTTGAGGATCCTCGCCTACGGGATGGCGCTTACCGTCGTGTTCTTCCTCCTCGGGATGGGGGTCGTCGCGTTCGGGATCCTGCACCTGATCGGGGTCTCCATAATCCTCGCCTATCCCCTCCTCAAGTACCGGTTCGCAAACCTGCTCCTCGGCCTCTCTCTCATCGCGGTCGGGGTCTACATGCGGATCGAAGGCCTCTCCTCGGAGAGCCCGTGGCTCTTGCCCTTCGGGGTGGTGCCCGAGAACCTCGTGATGCCGGACTACAGGCCGCTCCTCCCGTGGTTCGGGGTGGTCCTCCTCGGCGTCTTCGCCGGTAACGTCTTCTACGGCGGCGGATGGAGGCCCGCGCTCTTCGCGGGGAAGTCGCCGGCCGCCGCAAGACCCCTCCTGCCGCTCGGGCGCAACTCGCTGTTCATCTACCTGGTACACCAGCCGATCCTCATAGCTTTGCTCGCCGCGCTCGGGGTGGTAGAGATCGGCATCTTGTAGCCTTTCACGGACCGGGCCTTCCATTTTCGCCCACGGCGGGGTAGAGTAACGGCGCGATTTTGGCGGATACGCTGGGGAGGTGCGCCGGAAGAGACGAGCTAGACCGATAACCGTGTCAGGTCCGGCGGGACCGTTGCGGCTTACGGGGTAGGGGAACAACAAGACCAAGCGCCAGGACTCCGGCGCGCTTCTTTGGGGCCCGGAGTTGACGAGGCAGACGTTCATCGAAGCATTCGGCGGGTGCGTCTCGGCCCTCGGGCGGTCGTCAGGGCGGCGACAAAACTCGGCGGCGACGCCGGGGACAAAACGCCGCTCACGCCCGGAGATCTCCCCCCTTCACCCCTGCCAGCGGGACCTGCCCGTGGACGAAGAGAGGGAGGAGTGCGCGTGTGCGGCATAGTGGGATACGTCGGCAAGGAGCGGTGCGTCGAGGTCCTCATGGAGGGCCTCAGCCAGCTCGAGTACCGCGGCTACGACTCTGCTGGCCTCGCGCTGCAGCTAGGAGACGGCCGGATAGAGACCATCAAGCAGGCCGGGCGGCTGGAGAGGCTCGCCGAGGCCCTCGCTGAGCGCAACGGGTACCTCTCGGGGGCGCGCTGTGGGGTCGGACACACCCGCTGGGCCACGCACGGCCCTCCCAACGAGACCAACGCCCACCCCCAGATAGGGGAGGGCGTTGCGGTGGTGCACAACGGGATCATCGAGAACTTCGCCGAGCTCAGGGAGGAGCTTGAGAGTCGGGGAGTGTGCTTCGCCTCGGATACGGACACCGAGGTCATAGCGCACCTGCTCGCCGAGGGCCTCCAGAGGGGGGGCGCGCCGACGCTGCGCGAGGCGCTAGCCGGGGCCTTGAGGCGCCTTAGGGGCTCGTTCGCCGTAGCGGCGGTGAGCGCTCGCGAGCCTGGCAAGGTGGTCGCCGCGCGCCACCAGAGCCCGCTGGTCGTGGGTCTTGGTGAGGGGGAGAACTACCTGGCCAGCGCGGTGCAGGCGCTTCTGGCCCGCACACGCAGCTTCCTCGTCGTCGAAAACGATGAGATCGTCGAGCTCACCGACTCTTCGGTCGCCATCTTCACGCCCGCGGGGGAGCCGGTCGAGCGCGAGACCTTCGAGGTAGAGTGGGACTCAGAGGACGTCGAGCTCGGCGTCTTTGAGGACTACATGCTAAAGGAGATCCACGAGCAGCCCTCGGCCCTCAGGAACACCCTCTCGGGGCGCCTGGAGACGGGCGGCGGTGTCGACCTCTCCGAGGTTGACCTCGACCTCGCGGGCGTCGAAAGGGTTGCCATCGTCGCCTGCGGCACCGCCTACCACGCGGGGCTGCTGGGCAAGGAGGCCATAGAGCGCCTCGCCCGAATCCCCGTCGAGGTCGCCGTGGCCAGCGAGTACCGCTACTCGGGACCCATAGGCGACGAGAAGACCCTCGTCGTCGCCATCTCCCAGAGCGGGGAGACCACCGATACCCTGGCGGCTGTCGAGGCGGCGAAGGGTTTCGGTGGGAAGATCCTCGCCGTCACCAACACGCAGGGCTCGCTTATAACTAGGGAGGCCGACGCCGTGCTGCTCACCAAGGCGGGCCCCGAGATCGCGGTCGCCTCCACCAAAGCCTTCCTCGCCCAGGTCGCTGTCCTCTACCTCCTCGCCCTCGGGCTCGCAGGGTCCAAGAGAGCCGTGCCTGAGGAGGAGCTTCTGGAGTTGGGACGGGAGCTGCGCCTGTCTCCGGAGAAGGTCGAGGAGACGCTGAGGCTCCTGGAAGGGCACATCGGGGTGGCTGTGGAGGTGTTTGAGGGGGCGCGGTGCGCGCTCTTCCTGGGGCGCGGGCCTTCGTATGCGGTGGCGCTCGAAGGAGCCTTGAAGCTCAAGGAGATCTCCTACCTCCCCGCCGAGGGCTACCCGGCCGGCGAGATGAAGCACGGACCCATAGCCCTGGTAGACGAACGTTGCCCCGTAGTCGCCGTCCTGGGAGAGGGTCTCACGCGAGAGAAGACGCTCTCGAACGTGGAAGAGACCGTCGCGCGCGGTGCCAGCGTGATCTCGGTGGCTCGCGAGGGCGACAAGGCCGCGCAGCGGATCTCCCGCGTCTTGCTCCCGGTCCCGCAGACGCCGGGGATCCTTGACCCGTTCGTCTGCAGCGTGCCGTTGCAGCTGCTCGCCTACCGCGTCGCCAAGGGTCGTGGGCTCGACGTGGACAAGCCGCGCAACCTCGCCAAGAGCGTTACCGTCGAGTAGGCGCCGCTAGCGGATCACCTCGAGCGCCCCGGGCTCGACGCGGAAGGACATCGGCAGGCTGCCCCACACCTCGCCGTCGAGCTGCACCGGCACCTCGGCGCCGGGGGACTCCGCCATGACCTCCCTGGCGCAGAACGAGTCCATCGAGCGGTCGAGGGGGCGCCGGGCCATGATGCTCGCGAAGATGTCGGGCCGCAGGAGAAGGCTCACGCGCCTGACGCAGATCACCTCGAGCTCTCCGCTCGTCAGGAGGCCGGGACCTGAGACCCGGTAGTCCCCGCCGTAGCGGTGGGCGTTCGCGACGATGGCGAACGGCACGACGTGGTTGGCGCCCCCGCCGCTCACGCGCACCGGGGGGAACTTCTCCTGGAGGAGGACCTTGAACGCTATCAGCGGGAAGGCCAGGCCCTTCAGGCGGTCCTTGAGGCGCGGCGTCACCGCGCGGACCACCTTCGCGTCGAAGCCCATCCCCGCCATGCACGAGAAGCGCCGCTCGACGCCTGCTGCGTCCGTGGCCACGCCGAGGTCCATCCTCATCCTCTCGCCGCGCAGGATGCGCTCGCAGGCACCCTCCGCGTCGAGCGGGAGCCCGAGCTCGCGGGCGAGCACGTTCGCCGTGCCGAGCGGCAGGATGCCCAGGGTCGCCCCGTCGCCGAGGCCGTTTATAACCTCGTTTATGGTGCCGTCGCCCCCGGCGGCCACGACCAGGCGATCCCCTGCCAGAGAGGCTAGCTCGGTGGCGTGGTCGGGGCGTTCGGTGTTCTGCACCTCGACCGCGAGGCCGCCGGAGCGCAGGAACTTCGCGCAGCGCTCCAGGTAGGCCTTGCTCCCGGCGCGTCCCGAGTTCGGGTTCCCGATGATGATAGCTTCTCCACCCATCGTCCTTACTATAAGCCCTTTTGCGGACGGCGCATCTGCCGTACCATACGCTCCGTGGACGGTTTCGTGGTGCCGGGGATAGGGGTGGACGTCGTTGACGTCGATCGGATGAAGTTCGCCCTCGAGCGCACCCCGAGGATCCGCCAGCGTCTCTTCACCGAGGCGGAGATCGCCTACTGCGAGAAGTTCCGCTTCGCCGAACGCCACTACGCCGGCCGGTGGGCCGCCAAGGAGGCGGTGACGAAGGCCCTGGGGTGCGGCCTGATCCAGTGGAACGGTGTCGAGGTGCTCCGGCAGCGCCGCCGTCCACCTTCGGTGCGCATCTTCGGCAAGATAGAGCGGTTCGCCCAGATGGTCGGCGTTCGCCAGGAAGACCTCTTTATCTCCATCACCCACTCGGAGCTCTCCGCCGTCGCCGTCTGCGTTGTGCGCGGCATGCAGCCGACCCCATGAGGCTCTACACCGCCGAGGAGATGTCCCGCGCCGACGCGCGCGCCCAGGCTTTAGGCATCCCCGGCGGCGTCCTCATGGAGCGCGCCGGGGCTGAGATGGCCCGCGTCGCCCTCGAAGCTTTCACGCCCCGCCGCGCGCTGGTCGTGGCGGGCGGCGGCAACAACGGCGGAGACGGCTTCGTCATCGCCCGCGAGCTCTACCGGGCCGGGGCGGAGGTCACGGTCCTGCCGACCAAAGACAGCTACGAGGGAGACCCCGGGACCAACCTCGAGGCCCTGCGCGCGCTCGGCGTGAGGTTCGTCTCCGTGGACGACCTCGAGGCGGAGCTCGAGCACGCGGACCTCGTCGTTGACGCCCTACTCGGGACGGGCTTCTCGGGGGGGGTGCGCGAGGTGGAGGCTCGGCTCGTAGAGGGGATCAACGGCTCCGCGGCGCCGGTCCTCGCGGTGGACGTGCCCTCCGGGGTGGACGGCGCGACGGGCGAGGTGCGGGGGGCTGCGGTGCGGGCTGACCTCACGGTCTGCGCCCACGCGGTCAAGGTGGGGTGCGTGATCTCCCCTGGCCGGGAGCACGCGGGAGAGGTAATCGCCGTGGAGATCGGTGTCCCGCCCGAGGCCGACGTGGAGTCCTCGCTCGTCTGGACCGACGCGGACTCTCTGCGCGGCGGGATCCCGCGCACCACCGAGCCGGCCCACAAGTACTCCGCCGGAGCCCTGCTCGTGGTCGCGGGCTCCCGCGGGACGACCGGCGCCCCCCAGATGGTCGTCCGCGGCGCCGAGAGAGCGGGCTGCGGCATCGCCTTCCTCGCGACGGCGGAGGGCTCGGCCCCTTCGGTGGACCTCGAGCTCACCGAGGCGCTGGTGCACGGCGTCCCCGAGACGGAGGATGGCTACCTCTCCTCGGCGGCGCTGGAACAGATCCTGGAGCTCTCCGGGAGGACCTCGGCGCTCGTGGTCGGGCCAGGGATGGGCGTCGGGGACGAGGGCAAGCGCCTCGTGGAGGGGGTGCTGCGCGAGGTCGAGGATCCTGTCCTCCTCGACGCCGACGCCGTCACCAACCTCGCCGGTAGCGACGCGCTAGCCAGGAGAGGCGGCCCGACCGTGATCACGCCGCACGCCGGGGAGCTCGGCCGCCTGCTGGGGAGGGG
>DATACV010000178.1:0-9712 GCA_036258875.1 Rubrobacteraceae bacterium | reverse complement strand
GGCGATGTCGCTCTCTTCGACGGAGCCGGGGTACTCGGCGGGCTCGGGTAGCTTGCCGGAGGTGATGAGGTCCCTTATCTGGCCGATGCCGTGCTCGCCTGAGAGGGCGATGGCGTCCTCCCTGCACAGCTTGAAGCCGTTGTAGTCCTTGGGGTTGTGGGAGGCGGTGATCATGGCCCCCCCTGGTTCCTCCAGGTGCCCGACGGAGAAGTACAGGGCGTCGGTCGAGACGAGCCCCACGTCGAGTACATCTGCGCCCGCCTGCGTGACGCCTTCTATGAAGGCCTTCTCCAGAGCCTCCCCGCTCAGGCGCATGTCGCGGGCGACGACGATCCTGGACCCCGAGACGCCGAGGTAGTTCACGAAGGCGCGACCGATGTCCCTGGCCACGTCCTCGTTTAGGCTATCTGGGTACACGCCCCGAATGTCGTAGGCCTTGAATATCGACTCGTCGATCATCTTCCCCTTCTACCTCTCGGAGCCGCCAGCTTCGCATCCGGTACAATAACTTCTCGTGGCCACTCCTGCAGACCAGGCCGGCTAGCTCTCGGAGCGGCGTACTCTGGGACCACGCTTCGCCACCTTCGCGGCCCTCTTCTACGGCTCACTGACCGTCGCGGCTGCGCTGTGGGCCGCCCTGCGCGGGTTCGACCTCCGGCTCGCCGGTGACTCCGTAGCCCTGAGCCTCGCCCTGGGGGCCCTGACCCCGCTCGCCACCGTCTCCGCCGGGCTACTCGCCTACCGTCTCCTGCCCGTGTTGCGCGCGATAGCCGAGGAGCTCGCGCCGCGCCTCGTGGACGGCGCCGACCGCGGAAGCCTGCTCCTGGTCTCCGTCTTCTCCGGGGTGGGCGAGGAGGTCTTCTTCCGGGGCGCGGTGCAGCAGGAGTTCGGCCTCGTGGTGGCCTCCGTCCTCTTCGGGGTCGTGCACGTCGGACCGGACCGGCGGTACCTGGTGTGGACGGCCTGGGCGGTCTTGGCCGGGTTCCTGTTCGGCGTCCTCTACGACTTCACGGGCGGGCTCCTGGCCCCGATACTCGCCCACGCCGCGCACAACGCCGCGACGCTCCTGCTCTGGAAGCGGTCGAGAAAGGGGGTGCGTGATCCGCGCGAGAACGCCGGTTCGTAAAGGATGCAGAGGGTCAGCCGAAACGCGTGCGCCGGCGGCGGAAAACCACTTTTGCGACAATGCCTAGTAGTCGTCCGCTTTTTGGATACAATGGGTTGCGATCTGGCCGGTAGGATCTCAGGCTGCGTAGGGAGGGAGCCGTAGCGCGCGTAAGGGACACGATCTTGAACGTCATGAGCCTCCTTCTTATCGGGGTGGGTCTCGCCCTCACGGCCACCTTCTTCGTGGGCTCCCCGTTCACCAACCCGGCTCCAGCCGCCGTCGAGAGGGCACAGGGAGAGCAACCCGAGGTACCGGCGATCACCCCGCGTTCCGGAGATAAGCCGCAGGTGAGATTGTCCGACGCACAGAGGCGCGAGAGGCGCGCGGCAAACGTCCCCCGGGACAGGACGCTCCGGGTTACCATACCGGCGATGAAGCGGGTGGAGAACGCGACTATTCCCTACGCCGGCGCCTTCGACGAGGATGCCTTCAAGAACCACGCGGGCGTCCACGTGCGGGGGACGGGCTCCCCCTGGCAGAGGGTGGCCAACGTCTACATCGCGGGCCACCGCCTCGGCTACGTCGGGACGCCGAGCTGGCTGGCCTTCTGGGACCTGAACAAGATGGAGGTCGGGGACAAGGTCTTCGTCACCGACTCGATGGGCAGACGCTACGTCTACAGGGTCTTCAGGGAGTTCATCGTGGACCCGGACGACGTGCAGGTGACGCGGCCGCTGAAGGGCAAGAACGTCCTCACCCTCCAGACTTGCACCCTGCCCGACTACTCCCAGCGCCTCATCGTCCGAGCCGAGTTGGTCAAGGGCACCGTCGCATCGGCGGCCGGGGAGGACGAGCAGTGATCCGGCTCCCCGTGCGCGAGGAGAAGAAGGCGCGTCCCGCCAAGAAGCGGCCCGACACGCCGCCCATGACCAAGGGCAACATGCAGGTCAGGGTGGTCTCCTTCGCGATCGTGGTAGCGCTAGTCTTCCTGGTCCTGGCCGCCCGGCTGTGGTACCTGCAGGTACTCACCGGCACCGAGTACTCGGTAGCCGCTCGGGCGACCCAGACCCTCACGGTCAAGGACCCCGCGCAGCGGGGCGTGATCCGCGACCGCGACGGCGAGGTCCTCGCGAACAACGTCCCCGGGCTTAACGTGACCTTGACCCCCGCCAACATATCGCGCGAGAAGGTCGGGGAGCTGGCCAAGATCGTCGGCGCCGACCCCGAGATGGTCCTCGACAGCTACGACTCCGCCTTCGACTGGGGCACGCAGTACAGCCCGATGCTGGTAAAGGAGAACGCCAACTACAACGGCGTCACCTACGTCATGGAGCGCACCGAGGAGTTCCCCGGCGTCGTGGTGAACGACGACTACGTTCGCAACTACCCGGCCGGAGATTCTGCCTCCCACATCCTCGGGTACACCGGCGCCATCACCCAGGAGGAGCTCAAACAGGACACCTTCGAGGGGCTCAGTAACGACTCGGTGGTCGGGAAGAGCGGGGTCGAGCTCTACTACGAGGAGGTGCTGCGCGGCAAGGCCGGCAAGCAGGTCTACAAGGTGGACGCGCTCGGACGGATAGTCCCCGACGGCAGCCGGGTCGACTCCCTGGGACGGTTCGTGGACGAGGACGGGGACCCGATCTCGGTCGACCCGAGCAAGGAGCTCCCCGACCGCGTCGAGGATCCCGTGCCGGGCCAGGACCTGAACCTCACCATAGACCTCGCCCTGCAGCGGGTCGCTGAGGCCGAGCTCGACGCGGCGATCGCGCGTGCCCAGAGCGCCGGGTACGCCGGCACCGGCGGCGCCGTCGTCGGGATAGACCCGCGCAACGGCGAGATCCTGGCCCTGGCCAGCCGCCCGAACTTCGACCCTCAGCTCTTCGTGGGCGGCATCTCCGGCACCAGGGAGCTGGAGACCTTCGAGTACCTCAACTCCGAGGCCGCCAACTACCCGTTCACCAACCGCGCGATCACCGGCGGCCAGCCGGCGGCCTCGACCTTCAAGCCCTTTACCGGGCTCGCGGGCCTCTACCTCGGCGTCATAGACGCCTACACTACCTACACCGACACCGGCGAGTGCTGGCAGCCCACCGGCTCGGACTGGGGCTGCTGGCAGAGCTGGCGCCAGAACAGCCCCAACTACGAGTACCTGGGAGACCACGGCACCCAGAACTTCGCCGAGGCCCTCAAGGACTCCAACGACAAGTTCTTCTACCAGGTGGCGGACTGGATCTGGCAGGCCACCGACGACAAGCACTGGCTGCCCCGCTTCTACGAGCGGTTCGGCTTCGGGCAACCGACCGGCATAGACCTCGCCGGGGAGACCGCCGGAAGGGTGCCGACGAAGGCCCTTGAGAAGGAGCTGCACGTGGCGCTGGGCACCCCGGACGAGGCGTACTGGAGCGTGGGCGACTGGGTCAACCTCTCCATAGGACAGGGCGACCTGCTCGTCTCCCCGGTCCAGGTGGCCCGCGCCTACTCGGCGATCTACAACGGCGGCACCCTCGTCACCCCGCACGTGGGAGGCGAGATCCGGCAGGACGGAAAGGTCGTCAGGGAGATCTCGCCCGAGCCCGCGCGCGAGCTCGACATCGAGGACTACCACTTCGAGCAGGCCATAGAAGGCATGAGGGGGGTCACCTCGAACGGTGGGACCGCAGAGTCGGTCTTCAAGGGCTCGGAGCTGTCCGTGGTCGGCAAGAGCGGAACCGGCGAGACGCCCAAGGGCTATGTGAACTGGTTCGTCGGCTGGGCCGAGGGCCAGGAGCAACCCATGATCGTAGTCGCGATGATCGAGAACGGCGGCGCCTTCCAGACCGGCTCGGAGATGACCGCGGGCCCGGCGGTGCGGCACATCCTCGAAGCCGCCTACGGCATCGAGCAGGCGCCCGAGGACCCGCACCCCACCTATACCAAGCCCCTCTCGGAGCCCCTGGCACAGTAGGTGGTGGCTCCTTCGTTGTTACTCTCGCTGCCGAGCCCGCCCTCACCGGTGATCTTCGAGGCGGGGCCGTTCGCCCTGCGCTGGTACGGGTTGTGCATCGCGCTGGGGATAATAGCCGCGACCTGGCTCACGGGCCGCGAGCTCGCCCGCAAGGGCTACGACCCCACGCTCGCCCTCGACTCGCTCTTCCTCGTCGTCCCCCTCGGTTTCGTCGGGGCGCGCATCTACCACGTCATCACGGACTACCACCTCTACGCTGACGACCCCATCCCTGGCGTCTTCGCCGTCTGGAACGGGGGGCTGGGGATCTACGGCGCCGTCGCCGGCGGTCTCCTCGGCCTCGTCATCTTCGGGTGGTACCGCGGCGTGAGCCCGCTCGCCCTCGCCGACGCAGCCGCGCCGGGTCTGATCCTCGGCCAGGCCATCGGCCGCTGGGGAAACTACTTCAACCAGGAGCTCTTCGGACGACCCTCCGACCTGCCCTGGGCCATCCGCATAGCCCCCGAGAACAGGCCTGCACAGTTCGCCGACGCCGAAGCCTTCCACCCCACCTTCCTCTACGAATCGATCTGGAACCTCCTCGTGTGCCTGATACTGCTCTGGGTCGCCCGCCGCTTCACAGAGTGGCTCAGGGACGGCGACCTCGTGCTGCTCTACGTGAGCCTCTACTCGGTTGGCCGCTTCTTCGTCGAGACCCTGCGCGTGGACCCGGCGTTCCTGATCGGAGGGTCCATCCGCGGCAACCTCTTCGTCAGCAGCCTCCTGGCCCTGGGCTGCGCCATGATCCTGCTCCTCAGGCACTCCCGTCCTCCACGTAAACAGCCGGAATCCGACTGACTGGGGCACTTGGGTTCTTAGGTTTTTAGTTGTGGGGGCTTCCTCGCCCCTGGACCTCAAAGCCTCAGAGCCTCTAAGCCTGGCTCCGTTGTTGGCGCGAACCCTCACAAAGCGCTTCGAGCTCCTTGATCCCCGCGTCACCTCTGGTACAGTGTCGTCTGTAAATGAAAAACTTTTTCGATTAGAGGATGTGCGGTTGAGGCTGGAGGCCGTGGTAGGGAAGATCCGGGGCCGGGGTTACAAGGCGACGCCGCAGCGGCTCGCGGTGCTAAGGGCGCTGGCGGAGGAGCAGCACCAGAGCCTGGAGGAGATCAGGGGTCGTTGTCCCGAGGTGGGGCTGGTGACGGTTTACCGGACTCTGGACGTCCTCTCCGAGATCGGGGTGGTTAGGAGGTTGGACCTGGGGGATGGGCCGCGTTACGAGCTTGCGGAGGAGCATCACCACCACCTGATCTGCGAGTCTTGCGGCGACATCTCCGAGTTCGAGGAATGTCCTCTGGACCTCCGGCGCCTGGGGCTCGTGGACTTCGAGGTGAGCTCCCACAGCCTGGAGATCTACGGGAGATGCGCGGGGTGCCGGTAGTGGCTCACGCGGTGCGTGGCGAGGGGCTGGCGGGGTGAGCGCCATCATCATGGCCGGGCTGGCGGCGGCGGGTTTCGGTGGGGCCAGCCTGCTGGCGCTGTTCGGAGGCGAGCTCGGTGCTAGAGGCCGCGCCTACTCGGCTGCCCTCGCCTCCGGGATCCTGCTCGCCCTCGCGTTCGCGGACCTCTTCCCCGAGGGCCTGGAGATGGCGGGCGGGGTGGCGATCTCCGGGTTCGTCGGGGGTTTCGCCCTGATGTTCTTGACCGAGGCGTTCACTCTGGCCCACACGCACCACTCGCCGGAGGAACAGGTCGGCAAGCACCCGCTCGGCCCGTTCGTTCTGGGGCTCGCGATCCACAACCTCGCCGACGGGTTCGTGCTCGGCGTCGGCGCGAAGGCCGCCGCGGTTACCTCCTGGCTCGTCGGGCTGGGCGTTCTGGTGCACCAGGTGCCGGTGGGGATCTCGCTCGCCGCGATCCTGCTCGCCGCCCGGGCGGACCGCGGGCAGGTTATCCGCACGACGCTCTCGCTAGGCCTCGCCATACCGCTCGCATCCGCCCTGACCGTGATGTTGCCCGCGCCGACCGAGTCGGCGCTCGGTCTCCTTACCGGCGTCGCCGGAGGCGTGCTGGCTTACGTGGGCGCCGCGCACCTGCTGCCCGAGGCGCAGGCCGAGCGACCCAGCAGGGCCACGGGCGTTCTCTTCGCCGTTACGCTCATCGTGACCACCATCGCCCTGATGACGATCCTGGGAGATTGAAGAAGGCTACAGACGCCAGGCTACAGGATCGGGGGAGCCTCCGTCGCGCGAACGCAACACCCGTCCCGTCAACAACCCCTGAAACCTGAAGCCCGCCATGGAGGAGGCTTGAGAGCCTCGTGCATGGCGCTATCAGACGAAGAACCAGGCGGCCAGGAGCAGTATCTCCGCGCCGAGCACCACTGCGACGGGGGAGATAGCGCGCAGCCTCTTGCGGGAGTAGATCGATGGGGCGACCAGCCAGCCGAAGACGAACCCGCCCGCGAGGCCGCCGAGGTGGGCGGTGTTGCTTATGTTAGGGACCGAGAACCCGATGTAGAGGTTCAGGGCGAGCAAGATGAGGAGCTGCCGGATCAGGGGGTTCTGCCAGGAGAAGGAGCCGCGGCGTAGCGCGTACCCAAGGACCCCGCCGAGCAACCCGAAGATGGCGCCGGAGGCTCCGACCGCGGGGACGTTGAAGCCCCCGAAGTACAGGTAGGCGACCCCTCCGGCGAGGCCGCTCAGGAGGTAGAGCGCGAGGAAGCGGGCCCGACCGAACGCCACCTCCACGAACGAGCCGAGGAAGTAGAGCGAGATCATGTTGAAGCCGAGGTGGACGACGCCGGAGTGCAGGAAGACGCTGGAGAGGAGGCGCCACGCCTCCCCCTGCGCGACTAGCGCCGGGATCAGGGCGCCCTCGTTCAGCACCTGCCCCGGCTGGACCACGAGCCCGACGTTCCAGGGAACCCCGTAGCCGGCTCCCAGGGCGGCGACGGCCACGTAGACGAGTACGCAGGCCGAGATCAGGCCGAACGTGACGGGGAGGCTATGGGAGTCGGTGCGCTGTATCAGGGGCGCCTTATCTCCCTGACGGCGTCCCCTACCTGCACCTTGGAGAGGTCCTCGAGCGGACCGCCGAACATGGACTCGAGGTCGGGGTCGTCGCCGGACGGCGTACCGAAGCCCTGGACGCGCACGTCCTCGCCGAACATCTGGCCGAAGATGCGCTGCAAATTTTCCTGCATCTCGCCGATGTTCGCGGCCCCGAAGGGCGACCTGGTGTTCCGCAGCCGGGCTACGGCGAGCCTCTCCTTCACCTCCGTCACCTCGGCGTGCGCCTTGACGTCCTCTACCGTGCCCAGAGTCTCGCCGGTGTCGGGGTCCCAGACCTCCTCACCCTCCGGGGCGAAGACCTCGAGTAACATCCCCGGCCGCACTCCCTCGTTGCGCCCGCGGTTGATCACGATCTCGTTGTCGCCGAGTATCTTGGCTACCTTGCCTTCGACCGCCATGCGGTTCACTCCTTCTAGAGCTTCCGAAATCCGAAAGATTATATCTCTCACGACACGAACGGCGGGCGCCAGCTAGAATCTCCGCCATGCCCAAGCGAACCAGCAGGATCGGCCGCCACCTCCGCACCTCCGGCGGTCTCGGCAAGACCCTGCAGTCTGCCAGGGAGCTCGGCTGCGAGACGGCCCAGATCTTCGTCTCCAACCCGCAGGGTTGGGCCGTGCCCGCCCCGCGGCCGGACGCAGAAGCCTTCGTCGAAGGCAGCCGCGAGCTCGGGCTATCCCCCGTCGTCGCGCACGCGAAGTACCTGATCAACCTCGCCTCGCCGCACGCCGAGCTGCGCGAGCGCTCGACAGAGGCCCTCGCCCGCGAGCTGGTAACCGCCGGAGCTCTCGGCGTAGATCTCGTCGTCGTCCACTCAGGCAGCCACGGCGGAGACGGTGAAGAGAAGGGTATGGACCGGCTGGCTGACGGCCTCCTGCGGGCGAGGGAGCTGGCCTCTGGCTTCGCCGGGGATTCGGGACGGGTAGCGGAACCTGTGGTGGAGAACTCGGTAGGCGCTGGGACGCAGCTCTGCTCGACCTTCGACGCCCTAGGCGAGGTCATGCGGCGAGCCGGGGTGCGGGCGTGCGTGGACACGGCCCACACCTTCGTCGCGGGCTACGACCTCTCGACGCCCGACGGGGCCCGGCTGGTCGCCGGCGAGATCCGGGCCACGGTCGGGCCGGGGATCGCCCTGGTGCACCTCAACGACGCGAAGAACGAGCTGGGCAGCCACCGCGACGGGCACAGCAAGATAGGTGAGGGACGGGTGCCGGTGGAGTGCTGGCCCGAGCTATTCGCCGGTCTACCGGGTGTTCCGGTGGTCATGGAGACGCCTTACGACGGCCCCGAAGCCGACGCCGAGGAGGTGCGGCTGGTCAAGGAACTGGCTGGCGGGTTGCTTGTTTCGCCGAGAGGGGTATAGAATCTCCCCATGACCACACTCGAGATACCTCCGGCGAAACAGAAGGGCGACCTCCTCTCGGCCATCGGCGACACCCTGCGGGCCGAACGGACGGAGAAGGGGTTGACGTTGAAGCAGGTGGCCGAAGAGGCCCACGTCTCCGTCTCGTACCTGGCGGAGATCGAGCGTGGAGAGAAGGACCCCTCCTCCAGGGTCCTCGAGAGCATCGCCAGGGGCCTCGACGTAGAGTTGAGCGAGCTCCTGGTGCGCATCGCGACCGCCCTCGAGCCCGCCGAGGTCGTCCCGGTCACGAACTCGCTGGCCGCGTAGCGCGGTTCGCCGGTGAGGGCGGTTCGCGAGCCGCCCCTACGTACCTACCCCCGCCAGGAACTCCAGCACCACCCGGTTGAACTCACTGGGCTTCTCCATGTTCGGGACGTGGGCCGTCCCTTCCACGACGACCTTCTGGGCGCGCGGGACGCTTCGCGCCAGCGACTCGGAGCGCGCAACGATCTCCGGCCGGTCCAGCTCGCCGACGACGACGAGGGTGGGGGCCTGTATCTCGTCCAGCCTCTCTGCGGCGGGCGGGTCCGCCGGGCGATCCTCTCCCAGCCCTGACGCCTCGCTCTGGAGGGCGATGAGGTTCATCTCCCGGACCAGGTCCCGTAGCGCCGGGTCCAGCTCCTCCGGGTCCCGGTAGGGCCCGTCTACCCAGATCCTGACCTCCAGCTCGGAGACGCGCTCCAGGTCGCCGGCCTCGTCCGCGCCGACCAGCTCCTCCCACTCCTTCGGGGGCGGCTCCTCCGACTCGGCTCCGCTCACCGCGGAGCCGAGTCGGACGAGCCTCCCCCGAAGGAGTGGGACGAGCTGGTCGCCGCGGACGAGGCCGGCGACCTGGAGCGCGTCTCCGAGCTGGAGGTCCGGATCTGGGTGGACGGACCCTACCGTAATCCGGAGGACGTAGACCCCGCGGTACGGGACCTCGTCAGGGAGATGAACCTCATCGCCCTCCGGAGCGAGGCGTCCGGGCTGGGCGAGGAACGCACCGCTGACCCTCCCGCCGCGGAGAGGCTTGGCGAGATACGGGTTCCCACCCTCGTGGTCGTCGGCGCGCTGGACCGGCCGGAGGTCGTCGCGCGCTCGGAGGCGTTGGCACGAACCGTCCCGCGGGCGCGGAAGGTGGTCATGGACGGCACGGCCCACCTCCCCAACATGGAGAGACCCGAGGAGTTCAACGAGGCGGTGCTCGCGTTTCTGGCCGA
>DATACV010000177.1:0-1603 GCA_036258875.1 Rubrobacteraceae bacterium | reverse complement strand
CCTCGTCTCCGCCTTCCTCCTCCTCGGCCTCCGCCCCGCCAGCCTCGCTTGCGGCCCGCTCGGGCACCTCCTCGCCCTCGCCGGCGATAAAGGCTATAGCCTCGCCGACGGGGATATCCTGGCCCTCGTCGGCTATGAGCTGGGCGAGCGTGCCGGAGTTTTCGGCCTCGAGCTCCAGGGTGACCTTGTCGGTCTCGATCTCGGCAATCGCGTCGCCCTCGGAGACCTCCTCACCCTCGCTCTTGAGCCACTTGACGAGGGTACCCTCCTCCATCGCGTCGCCCATCTTGGGCATGATCACTTCGGGCATCTTACTTCTCCTCCATGTAAAGCACCCGACGGGCCGCGTTCGCCACCTGCTTCTCGCTCGGGAAGGCCGCGAGCTCCAGGTTGCGCGCGTACGGCGCCGGGACCTCCGCCCCGCTCACCCGCTCCACCGGGGCGTCCAGATAATCGAAGGCCCTGTCCTGGATGATCGCCGCTACCTCGCTCGCGACCCCGAACCACCTCCACTGCTCCTGTACAGCCACCGCCCGATGCGTCTTCTCGACCGACTCGACTATGGTGTCCTCGTCGAAGGGCCGGATGGAGCGCAGATCTATGACCTCGGCGCTCACGCCGTCTTGCTCTTCCAGGGTGTCCGCCACCCGCAAACACAGGTTGACCTGCCGGCCGTAGGCGATGAGCGTCACGTCCGAGCCCTCGCGGGCTATGCGCGCCTTGCCGAAGGGGATGGCGTTATCGCCCTCCTCCACCTCGCCCTTCGTCCCGTAGAGGGCGCCGGCCTCCAGGAAGATCACCGGGTTGGGATCCCTTATGGCCGTCAGCATCAGGCCCTTGACGTCGTTGGGCGTGACGGGGGAGACCACCTTGAGCCCCGGGAAGTGGCCGTACATGTTCTCCAGGGAGTGGGTGTGCTGCGCGGAGAGCTGCACGCCGCCGCCGTTGGGGCCGCGGATGACTAGCGGCACCTCGACCTGCCCGCCCGAGAAGTAGCGCACCTTCGCGGCGTTCTGGATTATCTGGTCCGAGGCGAGGAACGAGAAGTTCCAGGTCATCATCTCGACGACGGGCCGCATCCCCAACATCGCCATGCCCACGGCCGCCCCCGTGAAGCCGCCCTCGGAGATGGGGGTGTCGATGATCCTCCTCGGGCCGTACTGGTCGATGAGGCCGTCGGTGATGAGGTGGGTGCCGCCGTAGACGCCGATGTCCTCGCCCATCAGGACGACGCTCTCGTCGCGGTCCAGCTCCTGGACCATGGCCTCGCGCAGCGCCTCGCGGTAGGTCTTCGTCTCGGCCATTACTTCTCCCCCAGGTACTCGTCTTCGCCGGCGTAGACGTCGGTGTAGAGCTCCTCGATGGGGGGCTGCTCGCTCTCGTCGGCGAACCTGACGGCCTCGTCTATCGTCTCCTTGGCCTCGGCCTTTATCTCGTCGAGCTTCTCCTCGTCCACGTCGCCCGACTCCAGGAGCTTCTTCTCCAGCAGCCCGATGGGGTCGCGCTGGCGCCACTCCTCGACCTCTTCCTTGGTGCGGTACTTCTCGAAGAAGTCCGCAGCCCCGTGGGGGGCCGTCCTGTAGGTGAGCGCCTCGACGGCGTA
>DATACV010000176.1:0-1771 GCA_036258875.1 Rubrobacteraceae bacterium | reverse complement strand
ATCTCCGCCACGTTGTCCGGCTTGACGGAGCCGCCGTAGAGGATGCGGACCGCGTCGGCGAAGTCTTCGCCGCCGAGCTCTCGCAGCAGGTCCCGTATCTGTCCGATCGCGTCCTGCGCGTCCTCGGGGGTGGCTGTCTCGCCGGTCCCGATGGCCCAGATCGGCTCGTAGGCGAAGACGAGCGAGTCGCCGTCCGGCTCGTCGAGCTCCTCCATCACCCGCCTGACC
Source organism: Rubrobacteraceae bacterium (assembly GCA_036258875.1). Lineage (GTDB taxonomy): Bacteria > Actinomycetota > Rubrobacteria > Rubrobacterales > Rubrobacteraceae > JALYGY01. Next base: position 1,543 of record DATACV010000176.1, on the reverse strand, counting down.
TGCCCCGAGACCTTCTCCCACATCTCGCCGGCGTCGCGCTCCTCCTTGGTCTCGCCGACGCAGACTACCGGCTGGAGCCCCGCCTCGACCGCACGGGCGGTCTTTCGGGCGACCAACTCGTCGCTCTCGCCGAAGATCTCACGCCGCTCGGAGTGGCCCACGATGGCGGCCCGCGCCCCGGCGTCCTGGAGCATAGGGACCGAGACCTCGCCGGTGAAGGCCCCAGAGTCCTCGTAGTAGAAGTTCTGCGCCCCCGCCATGACCGGCGTGTCCTCGGTCATGCGGCCCACCTCGTGCAGGCTGGTGAAGGGGACGAACACTGCCACGTCCACGCCATCGGCGTCGGCTGCCCGAGGCAGGAGCGCCGCGGTGTACTGCTCGGCCTCGCGGATAGTCTTGTTCATCTTCCAGTTAGCCGCCATCATCGGCCGTCGCGCCATTCTCAATCCCCCTTCTCCGGCAGGACCGCCACGCCCGGCAGCTCCTTGCCCTCCACGTACTCGAGGCTGGCCCCCCCGCCGGTCGAGATGTGGCTCATCTCGTCCTCGAGGCCGAGCTTCGCCACGGCCGCTACCGAGTCGCCGCCCCCGATCACGCTCGTCGCTCCGCCGGCGCTAGCCCGGGCGACGGCGCGGGCGACGCCCTCGGTGCCCCCGGCGAAGTCGTCGATCTCGAAGACCCCCATCGGGCCGTTCCAGAAGATGGTCCTCGCGCCCGCGATGCGCTCCTCGAAGAGCCCGACGGTGCGCGGCCCGATATCCAACCCCATCTTGCCCGCGGGGATCTCGTCCACCCCGACGACCTCCGACTCCGCCCCTTCCTCCATCCTGTCTGCGACCACAACGTCAACCGGGAGCACGAGCTTCTCCCCCGCCTCGTCCACGAGACGCCTCGCCTCCTCCAGGTAGTCGTCCTCGACGAGGGAGTTGCCCACCTCGTAGCCCTGCGCCTTGAAGAACGTGAAGCACATGGCTCCCCCGACGAGCAGGGAGTCGGCCACCCCGAGCAGGCTCCTTATCACCCCGAGCTTGTCCGAGACCTTGGCCCCGCCGAGGATGGCGACGAACGGCCTCTCGGGGTCTTCCAGGACCCCGTCCAGGTAGTCCACCTCCTCCTCGAGCAGCAGCCCCGCGGCGGCCGGCAGCCGCTCCGCGACGCCGACGGTGGTCGCGTGCGCGCGGTGGGCCGCCCCGAAGGCGTCGTCCACGTAGAGGTCGAAGGGAGAGGCCAGCTGATCTGAGAACCCGGGGTCGTTCTTCGTCTCGCCGGGGTAGAAGCGCGAGTTCTCGAGCAGCACTACGCCGCGACCGTCCCACTCCTCCAACGCCTCCCCGACCTCCGGGCCGACCGCGGCGTCGAGCTTGAGGACCGGCTCTCCGAGCAACTCCTCCAGCCTCTTCGCGACAGGATCCATCGCGTACAGCGGGTCGGGCTCCCCCTTGGGGCGGCCGAGGTGGGAGATCAAGGCGGGACGGGCCCCCGCCTCCAGGAGGTGCCGGATCGTAGGCAGCGCCCGCCGGATGCGCGTGTCGTCGGTCACCTG
>DATACV010000175.1:0-7278 GCA_036258875.1 Rubrobacteraceae bacterium | reverse complement strand
ACCAAAGACCACGCGACGGCCTGCTTGAGCGCCTTGTGGAGCGTCGCGTGGACGATCTCCACCGTGCGCGGAGACAGCCCGGCCTCCAGCTTGCGCCCGTACACCGCCTGCACCTGGAGGGCGTTGAGCCTGTCGAGCCTGACGCTGTCGAGCGTCGGTGCTAAGTGTACCCTGACCACCTGTTCGTGCCGCTCCCAGGTGCGATCACGGACCGTGCCCTTCATCGCTTCGAGCCGCCTGTCGAGGTAGCTGCCTACGGTTAAGTTTTCGGAAGCGTAGGCGATCCCCTCATCCCTGTCGGCCAGCAGCCTTCGGAGCTTGGCCTTGACCTCCGGCTTCGTCTTCCCTGACACGTAACGGCGCTTACCGTTAGCATCTACGTACCCACCGACTATGCGTCCGTCGCTGCGCCGGTAGACGCTGCCTTCGCCCTTCACCCTGCGCTTGGTCATCGATCCTCCGAATAGACTGTCGAATAGACTGTCAACACGAACCTGAAGGGGTGGGCGGGCCACGGCACGCGTGGATGGGGATCAGGGGATAGAGCAGCGGTTTCTCGCATAGAAAAGCGGGATCGGCCATGCAAACCTGGACGATCCCGCGGAGTGCGCCTGGAAGGATTCGAACCTCCGACTCGCGGTTTAGGAAACCGCTGCTCTATCCCCTGAGCTACAGGCGCAAGGCGCGGCTAGTTTAACGCACGACCGCCGCGTGTACCACCGCTCGGAGAGCCACCCTCGTGGCACGCTTGCCGAACGACCGGGGCGCGTGGCGCGAGACGTCCAAAGGTGCAGAAGGATACGTCGAAAGATGCAAGAGAGGCGTTCGCAGGCATAGACCTGTAGTGTTTCGGAGCACCAAAAATGCTCGAAATCACAAAACTTAACGTTTGTTCCAGTTGAATGGGGGGGTGAAAGCGCATATGATTCACCATTGCAGCCGGAGAGAAGACGGTTGCAAGCATTGATGTTGTGGCCGAAGGGAAAAGTGCGAGCTATAAGGCGCACATTCATAGGTTGTAGGCTACCGAAGGGGGAGCCACGGAGCTAGACAGTAGGAGCCGGGAGGCTCTCATAAGCGTAGAGGGTTGCTCGGTCGTCTTCGGGCGTCGGGCGCAGCAGGCCCTCGAGATGCGCCGGGCCGGGAAGAGCAAGGCCGAGGTCGAGAGGGCGACGGGGGCCACCATCGGGGCCTACGACGTTAGCTTCGACGTCGCGAAGGGTGAGATCTTCGTGATCATCGGCCTCTCGGGGAGCGGGAAGTCCACCATCTTGCGGGCAGTCAACGGCCTGAACGAGCTTACGGAAGGCAAGGTCTACCTCGACGGGGATCTGATCTCCGAGATGCCGGCCAAGCAGCTCAGGGAGGTCCGGCGCAAGAAGATCGGCATGGTCTTCCAGCACTTCGGGCTCTTGCCGAACCGGACAGTTCTGGACAACATCGCCTTCGGCCTGGAGATACAGGGCGTCTCCAAGCAGGAGCGCATGAAAAAGGCCGAGGAGACCTTGCCCGAGGTCGGACTCGAGGGGCAGGGCGACAAGCTCATAACCGAGCTCTCCGGCGGCATGAAACAGAGGGTCGGGCTCGCGCGGGCGCTCGCGACCGAGCAGGAGATACTCCTCATGGACGAGCCCTTCAGCGCCCTGGACGCTCTTATCAGGCGCGACATGCAGAACCTCTTCCTGGACATCCAGGGCGAGGTGAGGAGCACGGTCGTCTTCGTCACCCACGACCTGGACGAGGCGCTCACGCTGGGCCACAGGGTCGCGATCATGAAGGACGGGGACATCGTCCAGATCGGCACCCCCGAGCAGATCCTGCGTGAGCCCGCCACCGAGTACGTGGAGCGCTTCGTGGAGGGGGTGGACTACGCCAAGGTGCGCCACGCCGAGAGCGTGATGGTCCGTCCCAAGGAGGTCGCGTACGAGGGGGAGGGCCCCACCGTGATCCTGCGCCGGATGAGGCAGGCCGGTCTCTCCCACATCTTCGTGGTGGACCGGGAGCGGCACCTGGTCGGCATCGCCGAGGCCGAGGAGGTCGCTCGTCTTGCCGAGCGCGACGAGCGCGAGCTGCAGTCCGCCGTGGAAGAGGCCCCGAGCGTCGGGCGGAGAACCCCGCTGCGCGAGGTACTACCGCTCTTCGTGGAAGACGGGGATGCACCCGTGGCCGTCGTGGGCGAAGGTGATCGCCTCGAGGGCGTCATCGTCCGCGGCGCCCTGATCGCTGGGCTCACCACGAGCGTCGAGCCCCACGATGAAGGGGGCGAGGGCCTCGTAGGCGACGAGACGAGCGAGAACGGCGAGCGGGTGCGCGTGCGCCGGGTGGGGGAGTAGGAGATGCTCGCTTTCTTGCAGGCGGAGCTGATCCCCGAGATCCCGCTATCCGACTGGGCCAACAGCGCCGAGGAGTACGTCACCGACCGTCTAGATCTGGACAGCACCGCCGACGCGCTCGACGCCTTTGTAGACCTCTTGGCGTCCGCGCTTCTGGCGCCCCCCGAGCTGCTCATGGTCGCCATACTGGCGGCGATCGCATTCTTTCTGTCGGGATGGCGGGTCGCGCTGCTCACGGTGCTCGGACTTCTGTTCATCATCAGCCTGGGGCTGTGGGAGGCGTCGATGGAGACCCTGACGCTCGTCGTGGTGGCGGCCCTGGTCTCGCTGGCGATAGGCATACCGCTCGGGATAATCGCGGCCAAGTCTGGCAGGGTCGAGACCGCGGTCAGGCCTATCCTGGACGTGGCGCAGACTATGCCGGCTTTCGTGTACCTGGTGCCCCTCGTTGTCCTGTTGAGCATCGGCAACCCGACGGCCCTGATCGCGACCGTGGTCTTCGCCATGCCGCCAGCCGTGAGGCTCACTATGCTCGGCATCCAGCAGGTACCCAGGGACACCGTCGAGGCCGCGTACGCCTTCGGGGCGACGCCCTGGCAGGCGCTCTTCAAGGTGGAGCTCCCGCTCTCGCTCAGGTCGATCATGGCGGGGGTAAACCAGGTAATCATGCTCTCGCTCTCGATGGTGGTCGTGGCGGCCCTGGCAGGTGCCGGGGGGCTCGGGGAGCCGGTGGTCTCAGGGCTCAGCCAGCTCGACGTAGGGACCGCCTTCGTCGGCGGGGTGGGCATAGTGATCATCGCCATCATACTGGACCGCGTCACGCGTGGTCTCGAGAAGAGGAGGACGACCACGGCCAAGAATGCCGCTTGAGATGAACCGTCCGGGTGAGGCAAACGTAAACATAACCGGATCGAACGCCCAACCAGAAAGGCAGGGTTCAAGAGATGGGTAAGAGGTTGCTGACGACGGTACTCGCCCTGGTGGTCGCGCTCGTCGTGGTCGGCTGTGGTGGCGGGGGCGGTGGCTCCGGTTCCGCCGGGAACGAGGACAAGACCCTCACTCTAGGGAACATCGGGTGGACGGAGAACGTCGCCGTCGCGAACCTGACGAAGGTGGTACTGGAAGAAGATCTCGGCTACCAGGAGGTCGAGCTTAAGACCCTCGACGTCGGCCTGTTGTTCGAGGGCGTCGCCAGCGGCGACCTGCACGCCTTCCAGGACGTGTGGATGCCCAACCACACGCAGCTCCTCGCCGAAGTCGAGGGCGACGTCGAGCACCTGGAGCCCTGGTACGAGGGCGAGACGACCTTCGGCCTGGCGGTCCCTAGCTACATGGAGGGCGTCAACAGCATCGCGGACCTGAACGGGTCCGGGGCCGAGACGATCGTCGGCATCGAGCCGGGCGCCGTGATCTCGGAGAAGATCGAAAACAACGTGATCCCCGACTACAACCTCACCCTCGAGCACGAGCCGTCGAGCACGGCCGCGATGCTCGCGGAGGTCGAGCGGCTCTACAACGACCAGGAGCCCTTTGTGTTCCCGCCCTGGTGCCCGCATCCGATGTGCGGTGAGGTTTCCGGGTGGCACGGCCAGCCTGCCAGCGACTTGGGAGGCATGTACGACTTCCGCTATCTCGAGGACCCGAAGAACTCCCAGGGCAACCTCGACGAGCCTGCGAAGATCTCCGCCATAGTCAACGCGGACCTCCCAGATGACGACCCCGTGGCCTACGCGTTCATAAACAACCTCAGGCTCAGCGAGGAGGAGCTCATCTCGCTGGAGACCGAGATCGCCGATGCGGGCGACGATGGAGTCAAGGGCGCCCAGGCCTGGCTCGAGAACAACCGCGACGTGGTGCAGCCGGCTATCGACGCGGCGAAACAGGCGCAGTAGGAAACGCCGCGAGGGCTCGCGGGGGTCTGACCCCCCGCGGGCTCTCCCTGACGGCTAGGAGAACGTACGTGGGGGCGTGAGCTGTGAGGCCATGGGTTGGGCGTGAGCGCTTATAGGGGGGCGCTGATCCTGGTGCTCGTGCTGACGGTCGGGGCGTTGGCCGCGGGCTGCGGGTGGTTGGGCGGGGTCGCGGGAAGCGAGAAGCTCACGCTCGGCTACATAGAGTGGGACGAGAACGTGGCCGTCTCCAACCTGACGAAGGTGGTACTGGAAGAGGAGCTCGGCTACGAGGTCGAGCTGCGGCTCACCAAGGAATCGGTAGTGAAGCAGGTCTTCCGGGACGTCGCCAGCGGCGACCTGGACGCCTTCCAGGACGTGTGGATGCCCAACCACGAAGACTACCTGAGCGAGGTCGAGGAAGACGTCGAGCACCTCGATCCGTGGTTCGAGGGGGAGACGGCCCAGGGCCTCGCCGTGCCCTACTACATGGACGTCCGCAGCCTGGCCGAGCTCGACCGGGCGGGGACCGATCTCATAATCGGGATAGAGCCCGGCGCGGCCGTCCACCCCCAGATAAAGTACGAGGTCATCCCCGGCTACGACCTGGAGATGATGCTGGTCGAGGGGAGCACGCCCGCGATGCTCTCCGAGCTGGAGAAGGCCTACAGAGAGCGGGAGCCCATGGTGTTCTACGGGTGGTCGCCGCACTGGATGAACGCCCGCTACGACCTCCGCTACCTCGAAGACCCCAGAGACCTCCAGGGCCGCTTCAACAACCCGGCCGAGATCTCCTCCATAGTCAACGCTGACCTCCCAGATGACGACCCCGTAGCCAATGCCTTCCTCGAGGCCATCTCGCTAGACGAGGGCCAGATCAACCAGCTCGAGGAGGAGATCAACGCGGCGGGCTCGGCCAACCCGGAGGAGGGCGTTCGCAACTGGCTCGAGGACCACCGCGGCACCGTCCAGCCCTGGATAACCGCCGCCAGAGATGCGCAGGAGGCATAGAGATACGGGACGATAGGCAGCAATGTCACGTAACGGGGAAGGGAGATGAGGGTGACCCGGGCAGACCGGAAAGCAGTGGTTAGCGGAGCATGAGGGGCGACGATGGGAGCACGGGCAGTACCAGGTCCGACGTCGTCGAGGAGGCCCTGCGCACCACCGAGCAGGCCGAGAGGGACGGCGCCACGCTCAGGCTGCTCGGCGGGGTGGCCATCAGGCTGCGGGCCGAGGACGGCCTCCACCCGGTCTTCGAGCGCGAGTACGCCGACCTGGACTGGATCGTGCCCAAGGGCAAATCTTCGGAGGCGCAGAGGTTCTTCGACTCCATCGGCTACACGCCGCACGTCCGCTTCAACGCGATCCACGGCCGGGAGCGGCTCCTCTTCTTCGACGAGGAGAACGATAGGCAGGTGGACGTCCTCGTAGGCACCTTCAGGATGTCCCACGAGATACCCTTCGGCGACCGGCTGGCCCTCGAGCCCGTCACGGTCCCGCTCGCGGAGCTCCTGCTAACCAAGCTCCAGATCGTGCAGCTCAACGAGAAGGACGTCCGCGACGCCCTCGCGCTGCTGCACGACCACCCGGTGGAAGAGCGCGACGGCGACGCGATAAACGCGGCCCGGATCGCCGAGCTTTGCGCCTCGGACTGGGGGCTGTGGCGCACCTTCACCGCGAACCTGGAGGCGCTGAAGGGCCACATCGGCAGTTACGACCTGCCCGAGGAGGGCAAGGGCCGCATCGGCGAGCGCGTCGAGGGGTTGCAGGAGCGCATAGAGGCGGAACCCAAGTCGTTCGGTTGGCGGATGCGGGCCAAGATCGGGGACCGCAAGCGCTGGTACGAGTTGCCCGAAGAGGTGGAGGGAGGACCTTAAGACGTGATATCCAAGCTCTTTTCCAGAGAACCGGAGACGCGGATCTTCTTCGCGACCGACATACACGGTTCGGAGGTCTGCTGGAAGAAGTTCCTGAACGCCGGCAAGCACTACGAGGCGAACGTCCTGATCCTCGGCGGCGACATGACCGGCAAGGCGCTCGTCCCGATAGTCGAGAAGGGCGCGGGCCGCTGGCAGGCGGAGCTCCTGGAGAACCGCTACGACTTCGGCAGCGAGGACGAGGTCAAGGAGTTCGAGCAGGCCGTCGGACGGCGCGGCTACTACCCCTTCCGCACCACCCCGGAGGAGATAGCCGAGCTCGGGGAGGACGAGAAGCTGCGCGAGGAGCTCTTCCACGAGAAGATGCTCGGGACCGTCGAGCGCTGGATGCAGACGGCCGACGAGAAGCTGGAGGGCACCGGGATACGGTGCTTCGTGAGTCCCGGCAACGACGACCAGTTCGAGGTGGACGAGATAGTCGCCTCGGCCAAGCACGTCGAGCTCGCCGAAGGGAGGGTCGTCGAGTTCGGCGGCTACCAGATGGTCTCGACAGGGTGGGCGAACCGCACGCCGTGGGACACCTACCGCGAAGAGGACGAGGAAGACCTCAAGAAGCGCCTCGACGAGATGACCTCGCAGGTCACCGCGCCACCCGAGAAGACAATCTACAACTTCCACTGCCCGCCTTACGGGACGGGCCTCGACGACGCCCCGGAGCTCACCGAGGACCTGCGCCCGAAGCACGGGGGGCGCTCCATAGTCCCCGTAGGCTCGACCGCCGTCAAGGAGGCCATCGAGGAGGGCCAACCGGCCCTCTCGCTGCACGGCCACATCCACGAGGCGAGGGGCAACACCAGGATCGGGCGCACCCTCGCGATCAACCCGGGCAGCTCGTACGAGCAGGGGCAGCTGCTCGGCGCGATGGTCGACCTGGACGGCAAGCAGAAGGTAAAGCGCTTCATTCTGACCAGCGGATAAAAGGGAGGATAGAGAAATGGCGACGAACACCAGTACGAACTCGGGGACCGACGACCTCTTCCAGCGGAAGGCGACCGGTCTCCTGCGGGGTTGGTCCGTGTGGGACGGCTTCATCTACGCGGCGTTCTCGATAAACCTGATCACGCTGGGTCTGCTCGGCCTGTCCTACGCCCCGTTCGTCCCGGACGGCTCGCTCAT